>NZ_LR134481.1:2005000-2062405 GCF_900638025.1 Haemophilus parainfluenzae | reverse complement strand
GATAAATTATCCTTATATTGTATGCGCATAAATAAGAGCTAAAAACCACAAAAGTGTGGTTAAAAATCGAAAGGGATTTTACAATAATTTAGATAAAAGATCTTCTGTCAGGTGTTAAAAAAAGACAAAAAGGTTACTTGAGATTTTATCCAAAACTCGTATAATCCCCTCCGATTTTAAAAGAAAGCGAAGATTATTTCGGAATTTTCTCTTTTCTTATTTGACGAAAGCCCAATTTATGATTAGAATTGCGGTCTATTTTTATAACCCTTGTTGTGTTTTGGCTATCAAAACAATAAACCATTTTGATTTAGGTAGATTATAATGAAACGTACATTTCAACCTTCTGTATTAAAACGTAGCCGTACTCACGGTTTCCGTGCTCGTATGGCAACTAAAAACGGCCGTCAAGTTTTAGCTCGTCGTCGTGCTAAAGGTCGTAAGAGTTTATCTGCATAATCACCTCTTTTAGTGATTAAGCTAAACTTCTCTCGGGAGTTACGATTGTTAACTCCCACTCAATTCAAAAATGTCTTCGAACAACCGTTTCGAGCAAGCACCCCTGAAATTACCATTCTCGCACGCAAAAATAATCTTGAGCACCCACGCTTAGGTTTAACTGTGGCTAAAAAACATCTTAAACGAGCGCATGATCGTAATCGTATCAAACGTTTAGTTCGTGAAAGTTTTCGTTTATCCCAACATAATTTGCCTTCTTGTGACTTTGTCTTTGTAGCGAAACGTGGCATTGGTCAGCTTGATAATAAAACGTTTTTACAAACTTTGGATAAATTATGGGCACGTCACATTCGTTTGGCACAAAAATCCTCATCGCTTTAATTAAGTTTTATCAAGTAGCGATTAGCCCTTTAATCGGGCCCCGTTGTCGTTTTGTGCCAACCTGTTCTTGTTATGGTGTTGAGGCGTTAAAAACACATGGATTGTTAAAAGGTAGTTGGCTTACGCTAAAACGTGTATTAAAATGTCACCCCTTAAGCGCCGGTGGATTCGATCCTGTTCCGCCGAAAAAGATTAATAATAACGATGAGAAAAAATAATGGACTCAAGACGTAGCCTATTAGTGCTTGCACTACTCTTTATTTCTTTCCTTGTTTATCAGCAATGGCAACTTGATAAAAATCCACCGGTTCAACAACAGACCACGGAACAAACAACAACCGCCTCTTCTGATGTACCGGCAAGTTCTTCTTCATCTGCCGAAGTAGTGGCAGACTCACAGACCAAAGGTCACATTATTACATTAGAAAATGATGTATTCCGTTTGAAAGTGGATACATTAGGTGGTGATGTAATCAGTTCTGAATTATTAAAATATGATGCAGAATTAAATTCAAAAGAACCTTTCGTTTTATTAAAAGATACAAACGAACATGTTTACATTGCACAAAGCGGCTTAATCGGTAAAAACGGGATCGATACAAAAGCAGGTCGCGCGCAATATCAAGTTACGGGTGATAATTTCAAATTAGCAGAAGGTCAAAATGAACTTTCTGTACCACTGACATTTGAAAAAGATGGTGTCACTTATCGTAAAATCTTTGTATTAAAACGCGATAGCTATGATGTAGGTGTTAACTTTGAAATTGTGAACCAAAGTGGTAGCGCAATTGAAGTTGAACCTTACGGCCAATTAAAACATACATTAGTTGAAAGCAGCGGTAACGTGGCAATGCCTACTTATACCGGTGGTGCGTATTCTTCTTCTGAAACAAATTACAAAAAATATAGCTTCAGCGATATGAAAGACAAAAATCTTTCTATCGATACCAAAGCAGGTTGGGTTGCTGTTTTACAACACTATTTTGTATCTGCTTGGATCCCAAATCAAGATGTAAATAATCAACTTTATAGTATTACAGACAGCAAAAATAACGTTGCGTCTATTGGTTATCGTGGTCCAGTAGTATCTGTTCCAGCGGGTGCAACAGAAACAATTACCAGCTCATTATGGACTGGTCCAAAATTACAAAACAAAATGGCTGAAGTGGCTAATCACTTAGACTTGACCGTAGATTACGGTTGGGCATGGTTCATCGCAAAACCATTATTCTGGTTATTAACGTTCATTCAAAGTATTGTATCTAACTGGGGTGTGGCAATTATTTGTGTCACTTTAGTGGTGAAAGCGATTTTATATCCGCTTACAAAAGCACAATACACTTCTATGGCGAAAATGCGTATGTTGCAACCAAAAATACAAGAAATGCGCGAACGTTTTGGTGATGATCGCCAACGTATGAGCCAAGAAATGATGAAACTTTACAAAGAAGAAAAAGTAAATCCACTTGGCGGTTGCTTACCATTAATCCTTCAAATGCCAATTTTTATCGCATTATACTGGACGTTTATGGAAGCGGTTGAACTGCGTCATGCGCCGTTTTTTGGTTGGATTCAAGATTTATCGGCACAAGACCCTTACTACATTCTCCCAATCTTAATGGGTGGATCAATGTTCCTGTTACAAAAAATGTCACCGACGCCAGTTGCAGATCCAATGCAACAAAAAGTGATGAACTTCATGCCGTTGATCTTCATGTTCTTCTTCCTCTGGTTCCCGGCAGGTCTCGTACTTTACTGGTTAGTATCTAACTTAATCACTATTGTACAACAACAAATGATCTACCGTGGTTTAGAGAAAAAAGGGTTACATACCCGTAAAAAATAGCAGATAGAAGGCATCGAAAGATGCCTTTTTTCTATCATTGATTGATATATAATCTCATGGGCGTATTAATGCGCCCTCTCATTTTTTAATCGCAGATAAAAGCGCGGTCAATTTTTAGTGAGTTTTTATGAAAGAAACAATCGTCGCACAAGCGACAGCGCCAGGACGTGGCGGTATTGGTATTTTGCGTGTATCCGGTCCGAAAGCGGTTGAGGTTGCACAAGCGGTACTAGGTAAATGTCCTAAACCAAGAATGGCAGATTATTTACCTTTTAAAGATGCTGACGGCACAGTATTAGATCAAGGCATTGCGCTTTATTTTAAATCGCCGAATTCCTTTACCGGTGAAGATGTATTGGAATTGCAAGGTCATGGCGGACAAGTGGTATTAGATTTGTTGCTAAAACGAATTTTACAACTTGATGGTGTTCGTCTTGCACGTCCAGGTGAATTTTCTGAACAGGCTTTTTTAAACGATAAATTAGATTTAGCTCAAGCAGAAGCGATCGCGGATTTAATTGATGCCACTTCGGAGCAAGCTGCTCGTTCAGCATTAAAATCATTACAAGGTGAGTTTTCTAATAAAGTGAATCAGTTAGTGGATTCCGTGATTTATCTGCGTACTTATGTGGAAGCGTCGATTGATTTCCCCGATGAAGAAATTGACTTTTTGGCAGACGGTAAAATCGAAGCAAAATTACGAGAAATTATTGATCAACTTGATTTAGTCCGTAGCGAAGCAAAACAAGGCTCGATTTTGCGTGAAGGAATGAAAGTGGTGATTGCCGGTCGTCCAAATGCGGGTAAATCAAGTTTACTAAATGCTTTAGCAGGCAGAGAAGCAGCCATTGTGACAGATATTGCAGGTACAACGCGCGATGTGTTGCGTGAACATATTCATATTGATGGCATGCCTTTACATATTATTGATACGGCAGGGCTTCGTGAAGCGACAGATGAAGTTGAACGTATCGGCATCTCGCGTGCCTGGACGGAGATTGAGCAAGCTGATCGTATTATCTTAATGTTAGACAGTAGCGATCCTGATAGCCAAAATATCGAAAAAGTGCGGTCAGAATTTTTATCAAAATTGCCAAATAATATGCCAGTGACCATTGTTCGTAATAAAGTAGATTTAAGCGGCGAGGCAGTTGGGCTAAAAGAAGAAAATGGAACAACGACCGTTTGTTTATCAGCTCAAACACATCAAGGTGTAGATTTATTGCGTGAGCATTTAAAACAGGTGATGGGTTTCCAAACAGGGATGGAAGGTGGTTTCTTAGCGCGTCGTCGTCATCTTGATGCCTTAGAAAAAGCGGCCGAACATTTACAAATTGGGTTAGTTCAATTAACTGAATTTCATGCAGGTGAATTATTGGCGGAAGAACTTCGTTTAGTGCAAGCTAACCTGAGTGAAATTACGGGGCAATTTACTTCGGATGATTTGCTCGGCAATATTTTCAGTTCTTTCTGTATTGGAAAATAAACGTTAGTTTATGACTTTTCATATGTTGTGGGTCATTGCTCTTGGTCTTTCGATGGATGCCTTTGCCGTATCCATCTCTAAAGGCTTAGTAATGTGCGCTTTTCGATGGAAACAAGCATTAGCTATTGCATGTTGCTTTGAGTTATTTCAAGGCATTATGCCTGTGATAAGCTATGTTATCGGGCTGCAATTTAGTCAGATGATTCAAAATTGGGATCATTGGATTGCCTTTGTTTTGTTTGCTCTCATCGGTGTGAATATGATTCGAGAAAGACTTAGCTCGGATGATGAACTCGCTCCCTCATTGATTAGTTTAAAACACTTGCTAACACTTGATGTGGCAACGAGTATTGATGCGTTAGCCATCAGTGTCTCTTTTGCTTTTCTTTCCGTGGACATTTTATTGGCTGTCTTCATCATAAGTTTAACAACCTTTGTCATCGCTTTTATTGGTGTAAAGAGCGGTCATTTTTTAGGGAAAAAATTCAAAAGCAAAGCAGAGATTTTTGGCGGTTTAGTGTTATTAGTCATGGCTGAGAAAATCCTACACGAACATGGTGTTTTTTAAGTGCGAATTTTCGCCTTTTAGATTATAATCTTACGAAATTTGTCTTTTTTAAAAGGGTAATAATTGAATGTTAATTGAAAAAATGCATGGCATCGCCCATAGCTTTATCGGAAAAGCGATCTTTGCTTTAATTCCAGTTTCATTTTTGATTGGTGGGATGTCAGGTTATCTGTATAGCAGTAATGATAGTTTTGCGGCAAAAGTAAATGGCGAAACCATCTCTCAACAAGATTTCTTAAATCGTTATAACCAAGAGTTTGAAGCGCGAGCACAACAAGAAGGCGAGAGTTTCTTAGCGAAAACTGACTCTGTGGAATTTGTGACAGCACTTCGTCAAAATTTAATTCAACGTTTAGTAGATCAAGAATTAATTCGTCAATACGCGAAAGAATTAAAATTAGGTGTTAGCGATGACATGATCAAACGTGCGATTGTAAGCGATCCTAATTTACAATCTAACGGTAAATTTGATAACACTCGTTATCAACAATTATTGACTCAAAATGGTTTAACGTCAGATACTTATGCAGCTATTTTACGTAATGCATTAACACTTGAACAAATGCAAAACGGTTTGGCTGACAGTGAATTTGTTGTGCCGGCTCAAGTAAAAGATAGTGCCCAAACCTTTTTCCAAAAACGTATCGCTCGTCTTGCAACCCTTCCATTAGCCGATGAAGTGGCAAAACAAAAGGTGACAGAAGAAGAAATTAAAGCGTATTACGATGCGAATGCGAAATCACTTGTTCAACCTGAACAGGCGAAAGTGCAATATATTCGCGTTTCAGCGAATGAATTAGGTAAATTACAACCTGTCACTGAAACACAAATTGCGCAATATTATCAAGAAAATAAAGCGCAATTTATTAGCCAAAAATTAGCACATATCCAATTAGCCACTGAGAAAGAAGCGGATGCGGTTTATCAAGAACTGCAAAAAGGCGCTGATTTTGCTGAGTTAGCAAAAGCGAAATCTGTGGACAAACTTTCTGGTGCACAAGGCGGTGAATTAGGTTGGGTAAAAGACAACGAATTACCGAAAAACTTTGAAGATGCAGCATTATTATTAAATGTTGGTCAATATAGTACACCAGTTAATGTGGATGGGGCTTACCATATTATTTTAGTGCAAGATCGTAAAGAACGTACTTTAGGCGAAGTAAAAGAGCAAATTGCGGATACCGTACGTAAAAATCTAGCAGGAAGTCGTTTCCAAGCGGTAGAAAAAGCGGTTCGTGCAAAAGCGGCAGAAAGCAGTGATTCTTTAGCTGCGGTAGCAGAAGCAGCAGGCGTGAAAGTCGAAGAAACAGATTATTTTGGTAAAAATAATGTCCCTGCGGCATTAAATTTCCCAAATGTGACTTCTGCCATTTTTGAATCAGATATTTCAAACGGCGGTGCAAATTCTGAGCCATTAATTGTTGGTGAAAATGAATTTGTTGTAGTACGTGTCGTTGATCATAAAGCTGAAGGTTTACAAAGCCTTGATGAAGCTAAATCAACGATTGAGCAATTCTTAAAACGTGAAAAAGCCGATAAAGTATTAGCTGAAAAAGCAGAGCAAGCCGTTAAAGCGCTATCTGCCGAACTAACCAAATTACCTGCCGGTATTCGTTTTGGTGACCCACAAACCTTTACGTTAGTGGATAATAAAGATCCAGTGCTTTATGAAGGTGTATTTGCTATTGCAAAACCACAAGATGGCAAAGCGGCTTATCAAGTTGCTCGTAACAGCAAAGGTGATGTGGTTGTGGTTGCCCTTGAACGTGTAGAAGAACCTACTTTAAATGAGCAAGAGTTAGCGAGATTTAGCACTCAACTTGTTCGTGCACGTCAAGGCGAATTGCAAGGACAGTTAATGCAAGCATTGCGTGAAAAAGCACAAATCGAGATTAATACCAGCTTTATTAATCAAGATGATTCAGAAGAAGGTGCGGCTCACTAAGCCGATTGAAATGTCATTCATCATCAATTTCTGATGGAAAATAAAAGCAAAGTGCGGTAAATTTTGACCGCACTTTTTTATATAAAACAAGGAGAAGACTATGGCTCAAGAAACCATTTTCAGCAAAATTATTCGCAAAGAAATTCCCGCCAATATTGTTTATCAAGATGAATTAGTGACCGCATTCCGAGATATTTCACCTCAGGCGAAAACTCATATTTTGATTATCCCAAATAAAGTCATTCCAACGGTTAATGATGTGACAGAACAAGATGAAGTCACCTTAGGTCGCTTATTTACAGTCGCGGCTAAAATTGCTAAAGAAGAAGGCATTGCCGAAGACGGTTATCGTTTGATTGTGAATTGTAATAAACACGGTGGACAAGAAGTATTCCATATTCATATGCATCTTGTTGGTGGTGAACCTTTAGGTAGAATGTTGGCGAAATAATGAAAAATATCCTAATTACAGCAACGGTATTATTTTTAACGGCTTGTTCATCTGCACCAAATATTGTGGGAACAAATAAGCCAATTTTAAATATGGCGGTAAATTTAGTACCCGCTTTAGATGTTGATTTGTCGAATAATACGGCAGCTTTTAAAAATAAAACTACGCAAAAACTCAATGTGCTTTACCACCTTTATTGGTATAACACACAAGGTGTAACGCAAGTTTGGCCGAATCAGCAAGAAAGCCAATCAGGCAATATTTTATTGCAACCACAAGAAAAGAAAGTGTTTGAGCTACCAAAACCAAGCACAGAAAGTAGCAATTATCGTCTTTACTTACAATAGTTTATGTCCACATTATTAATTGACCTTGAATGTCATGAGCTCAAACAAGAAGAAGTTGAATTACTGGAACATCCTTTAGTTGCTGGTTTGATTTTATTTACCTGCAATTTTTATGATCGTCAGCAAGTTCAAGCACTAATTAAATCCATTCGCCAGAGAGTAAAAAAGCCTTTATTGATCACGGTTGATCAAGAAGGTGGGCGCGTGCAACGTTTCCGTGAAGGTTTCACTCAGCTCCCCGCAATGCAGGCTTTTGCGGCATTAGTTAAGGATTCAGCTCAGCAACAGCAAATAGCAAAAGAAGCGGGCTGGCAAATGGCGGCTGAAATGGTGGCGTTAGATATTGATTTGAGTTTTGCTCCTGTGTTGGATTTGGGGCATGAATGTCGTGCGATTGGCGATCGTAGTTTTGGCAGTGATGTAAAAAGTGCGGTCAATTTAGCAGCAGCTTTTATTGATGGTATGCACCAAGCAGGCATGGCAACAACAGGAAAACATTTCCCAGGACACGGCCATGTTTTAGCCGATTCTCATCTTGAAACGCCTTATGATGAGCGTGCAAAAGAAGTGATTTTTAATCATGATATTTTGCCATTCCAGCAATTCATTCAACAGAGTAAGCTTGATGCGATTATGCCGGCTCACGTGATTTATACACAATGTGATAGCCAGCCAGCAAGCGGTTCGAGTTATTGGTTAAAAGAGATTTTGCGTAAACAGTTGGGCTTCCAGGGGGCGATTTTCTCTGATGATTTAGGCATGAAAGGCGCAGGCTTTATGGGCGATTTTGTGGCTCGCAGTGAAAAAGCCTTGAATGCTGGTTGTGACTTATTATTGCTTTGTAATGAACGAGAAGGTGTCATTCAAGTGCTTGATAAGCTTAAGTTAGAGGAAACAACGGCGCATTTTGCAGCACGCCAAGCTCGCTTGAAATCGCTCTTTAAACAGAAATCCTTTGATTGGTCAGAACTCACCAAAACTTCACGTTGGGTTGAAAATCATCAAAAACTGACCGCACTTCAACAAGAGTGGCGTGCTTCTAAATGATTGATTGCCATCATTATAAAAAAGGCGATTGCCGTTCTTGTCAATGGCTTGAAATGCCTTATGAACAGCAACTTGCCAAGAAAGAAGAGCATCTAAAACAACAACTTGCCAAATTAGATTGTGATGATTTAATTTGGCATCCGCCTTTTTATTCCTCTGAGTCAGCTTTTCGTAATAAAGCTAAAATGGTTGCGAGTGGCGCGGTGGAACATCCCATTTTAGGTATTTTACAAGACCCGAATGATCCACAAAGTGCGGTAGATTTATGTGATTGTCCGCTTTATCCACAACGCTTTGCTGAACTCTTTCCGATTCTAAAGGATTTTATTGGACGCGCGGGTTTAGTCCCTTATAACGTAGCGAAACAAAAAGGTGAACTGAAATATATTCTGCTTACAGAAAGCCAACATACAAAAAAATTGATGTTGCGTTTTGTATTGCGTTCAGAAACTAAGTTGCCTTTAATTCAACGTGAATTTGCAGGGCTATTGGAAAAATTACCACAACTTGAAGTGGTGAGCGTGAATATCCAACCTCAACATGCCGCAATTTTAGAAGGTGAGAAAGAAATCTTTTTAACGGACCAGCACACCTTATCAGAAAGCTTTAACGGTATTCCGTTGTTTATTCGACCTCAAGGTTTCTTCCAAACGAATCCACTTGTAGCACAAGGGCTATATGCAACGGCACAAGATTGGGTGCAAGATTTGCCGATTACTAAACTTTGGGATCTCTTTTGTGGCGTTGGAGGGTTTGGTCTGCATTGTGCCAAAGCTTTACAGGATAAACATCAACAAGAAGTAGAATTGACGGGGATTGAAATTTCGCCATCTGCTATTCAAGCAGCGACTCAATCCGCTCAGGTGTTAGGGCTAAACAACGTTAAATTCCAATCTTTGGATGCGGCTAATTTTGCTTTAACACAAGATGAAAATAAACCCGATTTGGTGATCGTCAATCCGCCTCGTCGAGGTATCGGAAAGGAACTCGCTGAGTTTCTCAATGAAATGCAACCGCACTTTATTCTTTATTCCAGCTGTAACGCAATTTCTATGGGAAAAGATTTGCAGCATCTAACCAATTATAAACTTACTCAAATTCAATTATTTGATATGTTCCCGCATACAGCGCATTATGAGACGCTAGCATTATTGTCCAAACTTAATGTCGATGAACATATAAGTGTTTAAATAGAGCTTGATGAACTTGATTTGACAAGTGCTGAGAGCAAGGCTACTTATGAGCAAATTAAAGAGTGTGTACTGAGGAAATTTGGATTTAAGGTTTCTACATTGTATATAGCACAAATCAAAAAGAAATGTGGAATTGTACTGAGGGAGCATTATAATAAATCGCAAAAAGAGAAACAGGTTATTCCACATGTAAACCTGAAAAAGAAGAAGCTATCATGGATGCGTTAAGACATTTCAAAATGATTTAAGCGCAAGGTCGCTTTGGTTTTCTTGGCAATCCTTTCACCTCCTAATGGGTATAAGAAAAGCCCTGAAGATTTCCCTCCAAGGCTTATATTATATTTCTTGCTGATTATATAGTATCCCAGACTATAGATGGACATTCTAGGACATATATCTGATCTAGCATTTTGTAAATTAACACTACTTGATTGTTGTTAGCAGTTTTAACTCATATTCAACGATTAAATTTATTTTCCATAGAATTGGCAAACTTTACCAAGGCTAACATAACAGGAACTTCAACCAGAACACCTACTACAGTTGTTAGCGTAGCTCCTGATACTAGCCCAAATAGGGATATAGAAACTGCAACGGACAGCTCAAAAAAGTTAGATGCACCAATCATGCCACATGGCGCTGCAATTGAATATGGTAGCTTTACTAAATATGCCATGAAAAATGTTATTGCAAATATAAACAAAGTTTGAATTATCAAAGGAATTGCAATAAGGATAATATTTAGTGGCTGATCCAATATCTTCTGTCCTTGAAATGAAAATATTATAATTAACGTCAACAATAATCCCATCGTAGTGTATTTATCAAATGCAGGGATAAAAGCTTTATTTAGGTAGTCTTCCCCTTTATTTTTAATGATTATACTTCTAGTTACCATGCTTAAAATAAGAGGAACAACAATAAATAATACAATAGACAATAAAAGTGTTCCCCATGGAATATTTATATCTCCAACCTTTAATAAGAAGCTCACAATTGGTATATATGCAATCAAAATAATTAAGTCGTTACTCGCTACCTGTACTAAGGTATAACCACTATCACCTCTTGTTAACTTGCTCCATACAAATACCATTGCGGTACATGGTGCAGCGCCGAGTAAAACCGCCCCAGCTAAATATTCTGATGCCAATTCCTTATTAATAAATCCTTTATAAATAATAAAGAAAAATAAGGAAGCGATTAAATACATGGTGAGTGGCTTAATGATCCAATTTACAAACCATGTAATAAATAGACCTTTAGGATTTTTTCCTATGTTTTTTATACTTTTAAAATCAATTTTCAACATCATTGGATAAATCATTATCCAAAGTAAAATTGTTGTTGGTATAGACACGTTGTAGAACTCAAATTTTCCTAACCAATCTGGAATAGTAGGAAAATATTTCCCAATAAATATGCCTATTACCATACAAATTAACACCCAAAAAGTCAGGTTTTTCTCAAAAAAACTAATTCCATTTATTTTCTTCATTTTTTCCCTCCTTTCTTCAATTTTTTTGATATGAAGAGTATTTTTTTAGTTACCCTTAAGGGTAACTAATTTCTTGCTGTAGATGATAAAAACATCTGTATTATTTTTTGTCTTCCTTGATCAGATATCGTGTAGTAAACCCACTTGCCTTCTTCTCTTGCTATAACAATTCCTGACTCTGTCAATATTTTCATATGATATGACAAGCCTGATTGTGTTAAATCTAGCTTTTCTAGTAAAACACAGGCACATTCTTCCCCATTTTTTAATAAATCTAATATCTCTAGGCGAATAGCCACTGAAAAGGCTTTAAATATCTTTGCAGTTTTTACTAAATCTCTGTTCATAAAAGCCCTCATATCAAATTATTTTGATGTGTTTGTTGTATCACTAATTGTTCTTCTTGACAAGTCTTATTTCGAGAGATATCAAAAATGCTTTTGAATAATCTTGTCATCTTATATTATTGTAATTAATGTTAGTTTCTTTTATGTACATACTTGTATCATAGAACATATAAGTTTATAGAATGACCTTACAAGCATCATCTATTATTTTTATCAGACATCTAAAATCCTCAAGAACTATTTGTAATACGAATCGGATTTTCTGGAACTTTCATCGTTTCAAGTGCCTTTTTATGCCACTTCCTTATCATTCTTGCATCAACAAATAGAATTTCTCCGATATGCTTCTAAGTATAGTTATGAAGATAGCGATGCATCAAAACCATCTGTTCGTCTGTATCTTTGATTTAAATATTTCTCCCAAAATGTGTTCAAAATATTGACAGAATTCCAGTTTGGACAATGATGAGCAAGTTGAAGTACTGACATTGCAGGAACTCAATTCCTAATAAAAAAGCTAACATCTTTGTTAGCTTTTTTAGTTAGAAATTTAACCGCACTTTTATTTTGCTATAAACTAGGGCAATTAAGAAAAATACGGCCTGTAACAAAATAATGCATGCACCAGTGGAGGCATCAAAATGATAGCTAAGTAGCACGCCTAGTAGGCTTGCAGTCACAGCGCTGATAATCGCGATAACGAGCATTTTATCGAAGCGATTCGTCAGTGTGAGAGCAGTAATGCCTGGTGCAATTAGCATGGCTACAACCAAAATAACCCCAACGACTTGCATCGTACTCACAATAGTGAGCGCAAGCAGGGTGAGTAGTCCATAATGCAATAATTTAGGCGAGAGACCGGCAACACGAGCATGGCTCGGATCAAAGCAATAAAGTAGAAAATCACGACGTTTTAATCCAAGTAAAATAAAAATGATTAAGGCGATGATAGCCGTTTGAATCAGCTCTTCTCGGCTTACACCCAATACGTTACCGAATAAGATGTGGGTGAGATGTTGTGATGTTTGGATTTTAGTGAACAGCACCAACCCAATGGCAAACATCCCTGAAAATACAATCCCCATCGCGGTATCTTCTTTGATACGGCTGTTTTCTTTTAAATAACCCACCCCTAAGGCACAGACAATACCAGAGACAAATGCACCAATCACTAATGGAATACCGGCTAAAAAAGCTAAGACAATACCTGGCAGGACAGCATGGGAAATGGCATCGCCCATCAATGACCATCCTTTCAATACTAAATAGCAAGAAAGTAGCGCACAGATCACGGCAACCACTAATGCGGTGAGTAGCGCATTTTGCATGAAGGCAAATTGAAATGGCTCAACGAAAATAGTGAATATTTCACTCATGGGCCACCGCCTTACGTCGTTTTTGACTCGTTAATCCGTATTTAGGTGAGAATAGAAAAGCCAATAAAAATAATAAGGTTTGTAATGTTACGATGACACCACCTGTTGCACCATCTAAATAATAGCTTAAATAGACACCAACGAAACCAGTGATTGCGCCTAATGCTACAGCAATTTTGATCAGAGTTTTGAATTTGTCAGTAAGTAAATAGGCAGTTGCGCCTGGTGTGATTACCATCGCAATCACTAAAATCGCTCCGACAGTTTGTAATGCTGCAACGACACAAGCACTCAAGAGTGTAAAAAAGAGAATTTTGTAAAACAGTGGTGAAAGTCCAACTGTAATTGCTTGCGTTTCATCAAAGAAAATCAGTAACAGATCCTTCCAAAAAATAAGCAATAAGACCAAGCAAATTAACATAATGATGGCTACTTGATAAATATCTTCATCAGCAATACCAAGGATATTGCCGAGAATAATATTTTGCACGTTTATTGAAGTTGGATTCAGAGAAATAATCAACAATCCCAAGGCAAAGAATGTGCTGAAAATAAAGCCGATAACAGCATCTTCTTTGAGTTTAGAAATGGATTTGATCCATAAAATGGAAAGTGCGGCCAAAATGCCGGCAAAAAAAGCACCTAAAGCATAGGGGAGTGAAAAGGCATAAGCTATCGCCACACCCGGAACCACGGAATGAGAGAGCGCGTCGCCAATTAATGACCAACCTTTCAACATTAAATAGGCAGAAAGAAAGGCACAAATGCCACCAACTGCGGCACTTATCCACATGGCTTTTTGCATATATTCATAGGAGAAAGGTTCCAGTAAATATTCAAGCATGACTTATTCCTTGTCAGACGGAGGTAGACGACAGGATTTTACAGCCGTTGCGGGTGGATCATTTTTGGTTTCACCATAGAAGACAACAGGACGTTCATCATCCGTAAGCACGGTGACAGCACGTTTATCTTCATCATTATGCAGATCTTCACCTAATAATTTGATGTGTCGTAATACACCACCAAAGACTTTTTCCAAATTATGCTGATTAAATGTATCTTCTGTTTTACCGGCTGCAATCACAGTACGGTTAATCATCACTACTTGGTCACAGAAGTCTGGTACAGAGCCTAAATTGTGGGTAGAGACTAAAATTAAATGGCCTTCAGCACGTAATTGGCGAAGGAGTTCCACAATGGCATTCTCAGTTTTAACATCTACACCTGTAAAAGGTTCATCGAGTAAGATAATCTTACTTTGTTGTGCTAATGCTCGAGCCAAAAATACGCGTTTTTTCTGTCCACCAGAAAGCTCGCCGATTTGTCGTTCAGCTAAATGCTCGATGTTTACTCGTTGCATCGCTTCGAGCACTTTTTGTTTATCTTCCGCTTTTGGAATACGCAAAAAGTTCATATAGCCATAACGCCCCATCATGACAACATCATAAACGGAGACTGGAAATTGCCAATCGACTTCTTCCGCTTGCGGCACATAGGCAACCAAATTTTGTTTCAATGCTCGATTAATTGGCAAACCACAAAGCGCAATATTGCCTTGCTGTGGCTTGATTAAGCCCATGATGCTTTTGAATAGCGTTGATTTTCCGCTCCCATTTACGCCGACAAGAGCACAGATGGTTCCCCCTTGTAATGCAAAGGTAACATCATAAATTGCAGTGTGCCCGTTGTTGTAACGCACGGTTACATCATTAACGGAAATAGAAGCGGAAAGTTCAGTCATTATTTTTCAAATCCTTTGACTATGGTGGATACAGTGACATTCAGTAAGTCAATATAAGTTGGTACAGGACCGTCAGCGGCAGAAAGAGAATCGACATAAAGCACGCCGCCGTATTTAGCACCGCTTTCTTTCGCTACCTGTTGAGCAGGTTTGGCTGACACGGTACTTTCACTAAATACCACTGGAATATGATTTTTTTTCACTAAATCGATAAGTTTACGTACTTGTTGAGGCGTACCTTGTTGTTCTGCGTTAATTGGCCATAAATAGCCTTCTTTGAGATCGTAATCTTTCGCTAAATAACTAAAGGCGCCTTCACTGGTCACTAACCAACGTTGGTCGGCAGGAATTTTTGAGAGTTTTTCACGTAAAGGTTTATCGAGCTGTTTGATTTTTTCTGCATACGCTGCTGCATTTTTTTGATAAGTATCAGCATTTTGCGGATCGTATTTAACTAATGCATTTTTAATATTTTCGACATAAATCAACGCATTAGATGGCGACATCCAAGCGTGTGGGTTAGGGGCATCTTTATAAGGGCCTTCATAAATAGAAAGTGGCGTGATGCCTTCGGTTACCACAACGGCTGGTTTGTCTTTGATATTTTGGAAGAAACGCTCAAACCAACGCTCTAAATTTAATCCGTTCCATAAAATTAAATCAGCAGATTGAGCTTTTACAATATCTTTAGGGGTCGGTTCATACTCGTGAATTTCTGCACCAGGTTTGGTGATAGATTCCACCGTCGCGGCATCGCCCGCAACATTTTGTGCGATATCCTGAATAACCGTAAATGTGGTCACCACTTTAAATTTCGCTTCGGCTTGTAAAGCTGCTAAACCTAGAGCGATAACAGATAGGCTTTTAAATAAATGCTTCATTAGATCTCCTTAAAAATAATGATTGATTAGCATTCTGCAGAATAATATCATTTTTTATAAGATTTTCAAATGAAAATAATTATCAAATCGATAGGTGATTAAAATTAAAAAGCGGAAAATTTTGTGCAAAATTGACCGCTCTTTTTGAAATGATTAACCACCAACTTGTTGGATTAGGCGATCCATACCCGCTTCATCATAGCCTTCTTCATATTGGGCTTCATCAACGGTAAAGTTGTGCATGCTACGCCCTGCGATACAACCGTATTGTTCCAATTTTCCTTTAGTAAAGTTAGTACGAAACGCTGATGAATGGTTATTTAAACTGATCACCCCAATGGTCGCGCGATTACATGGATTTTTATTCACAAAGACTAAATTATAACCAGATTCGCGAATATAACCGGTTTTATTAATTGCCGCATCAAACACTTCTTCACGCACTAATTTATTGGTGTTTTTAACAAAAACGCTACGTCCGCCAGCTTGAATGAAAGCACTTGGCATATTCGAGAGGTTTTTGATTTGTGCTTTGTTAAGAGAGTATTTAGCCAGTTTTACGAGATCCATCACACTTGAAATGTTGCTGTCGGATAAACCAGAACTATCTGAAAAGCGGGTAGAGCGCATACCTAATTCTCTCGCTTTCTCATTCATTTTTTGGATAAATTGCAAACGGCTCATGCCTGCAGAGCGAGAAAGGGCGTGAGCAGCATAGTTATCAGAATGAACGAGCATCGCTTTTAATAATTCATTACAAGAAATTGGCGTGTATTTTGGTAATTTTGTATGTGTGCCTTTAATGTAATCGTAATCGTCGTCAGTAATCGATGCAGTACAATTTGCGTTTCGATTATTTTCAAGAAACACATTTGCAGTCATTAACTTGGTGACGGATGCGATAGGTTGAACGTGATTCGGTGAGCTACTTTCGAGCACGCGATCATGGGTGAAATCATACACGACATAAGATTGTGCTGTTGCCATTGCTGGCACTAAACACAATACAGAAAGCACTTTTTTTAACATATCTTTTAATATAGCCAACTTAGAGAATAAAACAAAGCTTACATTCTATCAGTTTTTGTAAGGGTTTGGGATGTGTGAAAGAGAAAAAATTAAAGTTTTTTCACCGCACTTTTTTCTTTTGTTTTTTTGATTTTTGCGATAGCGATCGCAAAGAAGTGCGGTCAAAATTTTCTTTGTTTTTCAAATCTGCTAGCTTATCCGTCGGTAAATCTGTAGAATCTCGGTTCATTTTTTATATGCGAATTTTTTGTTACTCAATTCTGAGTAACATCATCGCCGTAATGTGTAATAACGAGGCTTTATGTTAGAACAACCCCTTTCATCCGAAATGAACACAAAAAAGATTAACTTAATGGATTTAACGCGTCAGCAGATGCGTGAGTTTTTTGCTGAATTAGGCGAGAAACCATTTCGTGCGGATCAATTAGTGAAATGGATTTATCATTTTGGCGAAGATAACTTCGACAATATGACCAATATTAATAAAAAATTACGAGAAAAATTAAAAGCGGTCGCGGAAATTAAAGCGCCAGAAGTGGCAGTTGAACAACGCTCTGCAGATGGCACCATTAAATGGGCGATGCAGGTAGGTGAACAGCAAGTTGAAACGGTCTATATTCCTGAAGCAGATCGTGCGACACTTTGTGTCTCTTCTCAAGTAGGCTGTGCCTTAGCTTGTACCTTCTGTTCGACAGCACAGCAAGGCTTTAATCGTAATTTAACGGTGTCTGAAATTATTGGTCAGGTTTGGCGTGCATCAAAAATTATTGGTAATTTTGGTGTGACAGGGGTTCGTCCGATTACCAATGTGGTGATGATGGGCATGGGTGAACCATTGTTAAATGTAGCTAATGTTGTACCTGCAATGGAAATTATGCTAGATGATTTTGCGTATGGATTATCTAAACGACGCGTGACGTTATCCACTTCAGGTGTTGTGCCAGCACTCGATATGTTACGTGATAAGATTGATGTAGCATTAGCGATTTCACTTCACGCACCGAACGATGAATTACGTGATGAAATTATGCCGATCAATAAAAAATACAACATCAAAATGTTGATGGATTCGGTACACAGATACTTAGAGGTATCGAATGCTAACCATGGTAAAGTGACTATTGAATATGTGTTATTAGATCACGTGAATGATGGCACAGAGCATGCGCATCAATTAGCTCAAGTGTTAAAAAATACCCCGTGTAAAATCAACTTGATCCCATGGAACCCATTCCCAGAAGCGCCTTATGGTAAAAGCTCAAATAGCCGTGTTGATCGTTTCCAAAAAACCTTAATGGAATACGGCTTTACGGTAATTGTGCGCAAAACTCGTGGTGATGATATTGATGCAGCTTGTGGTCAGTTAGCGGGGGATGTGATCGATCGAACAAAACGTACAGCAATGAAACGTAAGTTTGGCGAAGGTATTGACGTAAAAGCGGTTAACTAAGCTAAATAGAGCAATACTTGTAAAGGGAAAATGGCCTGGAGAAGAGTGATAAGATAGAGGAGTGATAAGATGAAATTAATCCCAATTAACATTCTAAGTGCGGTCATTTTTCCTTTTGTTTTTTCTGCTTGTGTTTCTCAGTCTTCTGTTGATTTTAATAAACAACAAGCAGCAAAAGCGCGCGTTGAATTGGCATTAGGCTATCTTCAACAAAATGATTTCGTTCAAGCAAAACTGAATTTAGATAAAGCTTTTGAACATGATGACCGCTATTATCTTGTGCACTCGGCACTTGCGCATTTTTATCAATTACAAGGCGATACGGAAAAAGCGAAGCAAGCTTATTTACAGGCGATTAAGCTAGACGATAAGCAAGGCGATGTGTATAACAACTTTGGTGCATTTTTATGTGGGCAAGGTGAGTTTGAACAAGCTTATTCACAATTTAATGCAGCACTTGCTGCACCCAATTATTATCATCAAGCTGATACTTACGAAAACATGGCACTTTGTGCTTTTGCTGCAAAACAAACCGATGCTTATCAACAGGCATTGGAGAAATTACGCCAAGTTGATCCTTCTAGAGCGGAAAAGCTCCGTTCACTCAAATAATCATTGCCAAAAGCCCCTTTCGACTTTAGAATTTAGCATTTAGTTTTCCATTTTTGTTTGGGTGCTTATGAATACAATTGTCGAACCAATCGAAATATCCTTTGGTGATAAACTTCGCAAGACGCGAGAATCCTTAAACTTATCTTTAGAAGATGTAGCAAAAGCAACGTCTTTGCGTCCAAATATTTTAGAAAAGTTAGAGAATAATGAGTTTGTACAAAAAAATGTACCTGCTACTTTTCTAAAGGGTTATCTTCGTAGCTATACTAAATTTTTGCGTATTCCTGAAAGCGAATGGGCAAATTTAGATTTTGGTGAAGTACCTAAAAATGATTTAGATAAAAATATGCGGACAATGCGTTCAGTTAATCAATATGCTCCTCATGGTCGCTGGGTTGGGTTATTAACTTCGCTTGTTTTACTTATTGTGGTTGGAATGACCGCATTATGGTGGTGGCAAAATTATCAAAAATCAAATGAAGAGCGTGATAATTTAGTGCAAACTTACGTTGAAAAAGAAAAAACAGCAGAAGTGCCGGTAACTCATTTGAATGAAATTCCTGTCGTGGTAAATAGCCATCCTACTGTGTCAACCAATAGAACTGTGTCTGTAACGGAAGCAACAAATAATGCCGTTGTTGAACCAGTTGTTTCAACGACTCAAGAAAATCAAGCTAAAACAGTAAACGCAGATGTTTCAACCGCAGCAACTTCAGCGCCTACTGTTGAACAAGCTCAAGCACCGGTTGTGGAACAAACGTTACCTAATACAGAACCAACAACAGAGAAAACTATACCAGATATACAAAGTGCGGTTGAAAATCCTGCTATTTCTGAAGCTCAAACTACAGCGAAAGGCGATCTCGTTATTGAGATCACGAAAAATTCAAGTTGGATTAGTGTGAAAGACCAAAACCGTAAAGTATTAGCGCAAAAAGAATATAAACAAGGTGAGATCTTAACCTTTAATGGCGATAAATATGCGTTAATTATTGGGGCGCCGGGTAACGTTCGCATTACTTATAAAGGCGAAGCGTATCCGCTTACAGTTGATGGCCGAGTGGCTAAATTTAAATTACCAAAACCTTAACGAATAATTTACGAAAAAATGTCAGCAGTAAAACCTACGATCAAACGTCGTGAATCGACAAAAATTTATGTGGGCAATGTACCAATCGGTGGAGATGCACCGATTGCCGTACAATCCATGACAAATACTCGCACAACTGATGTTGAAGCAACCGTTGCGCAGATTAAATCTTTGGAACGTGTCGGTGCAGATATTGTGCGCGTTTCTGTGCCAACTATGGATGCCGCCGAAGCCTTTAAAATCATTAAACAACAAGTGAATGTGCCATTAGTGGCAGATATTCATTTCGACTATCGCATTGCGTTAAAAGTCGCTGAATATGGGGTGGATTGCTTACGTATTAATCCAGGCAATATCGGTCGTGAAGATCGTATTCGTGCTGTGGTGGATTGTGCGCGTGATAAAAATATCCCGATCCGTATCGGTGTCAATGCAGGCTCATTAGAAAAAGATATCCAAGAGAAATTTGGTGAACCAACACCAGAAGCCTTATTAGAATCAGCCTTACGCCATGTTGAGATTTTAGATCGTTTAAACTTTGATCAATTTAAGGTGAGCGTAAAAGCATCCGATGTCTTCCTCGCGGTGGAATCTTACCGTTTACTCGCCAAAGCCATTAAACAGCCATTACATTTAGGTATTACAGAAGCAGGTGGTGCACGTGCGGGTTCAGTGAAATCAGCGATTGGATTAGGAATGTTGTTAGCAGAAGGCATTGGTGATACCTTACGTGTCTCTTTAGCTGCCGATCCTGTAGAAGAAATCAAAGTTGGTTTTGATATTTTGAAATCGTTACGTATTCGTTCTCGCGGGATTAACTTTATTGCTTGTCCAACTTGCTCTCGCCAAGAGTTTGATGTGATCGGCACGGTGAATGCACTGGAGCAACGTTTAGAAGATATTATTACCCCAATGGATGTGTCTATTATTGGTTGTGTGGTAAATGGCCCAGGTGAAGCATTAGTGTCTGACCTAGGTGTTACCGGTGGTAATAAGAAAAGTGGCTATTATTTAGATGGCGAGCGTCAAAAAGAACGTTTCGATAATGACGCGATTATTGACCAATTAGAAGCAAAAATTCGTGCCAAAGTTGCACAACAAGATCCAAAAAATCGAATTATTTAAGGAAGACTCGTGGCAAAAAATATTCAAGCAATTCGTGGGATGAACGACTGTTCCCCAACTGAATCTCCACTTTGGCAATGGATTGAGGGGCAGGTTCGCCAAATTTTAAGTAGCTACGGCTATTCAGAAGTGCGTATGCCAATCGTGGAAAGTACGCCATTATTTGCTCGTGCAATCGGTGAAGTCACAGATGTCGTCTCAAAAGAGATGTACACGTTCTGGGATAATGATGAACAATTAACACTTCGTCCGGAAGGTACGGCAGGATGCGTGCGTGCTGCGATTGAACACGGTTGGATTTACAACAATGAACAACGTTTATGGTATATGGGACCAATGTTCCGTCATGAACGTCCACAAAAAGGTCGTTACCGTCAATTCCACCAAGCAGGTGTCGAAGTATTTGGTATCGCAACCCCTGAAATTGATGCTGAGTTAATTATTTTAACGGCACGTTTATGGAAAGCCTTAGGTATTGATCAACATGTTTCTCTTCAATTAAATTCGATTGGTTCATTAGAAGCACGTGCAAACTATCGTTCTGCATTAGTAGCCTTCTTAGAAAATCACCAAGATTTAATGAGCGAAGAAGAGAAAGAACGTCTTGTAAAAAATCCCTTACGTATTTTGGATACTAAAAATCAAGCATTACAAGATGTATTGGACGGTGCACCAAAATTATTGGATTATTTAGACGATGAAAGTCGCGAGCATTTTGCGCAGTTATGTGGTCTATTAGATGCGGTTGGTATTCAATATGAAATTAATCCCAAATTGGTTCGTGGTTTAGACTATTATAATAAAACCGTATTTGAATGGGTGACTTCAGCATTAGGTGCGCAAGGCACGGTATGTGGTGGTGGACGCTATGACGGCTTAGTTGAACAACTTGGTGGTCACGCAACAAGTGGTGTTGGTTTCGCAATGGGCTTAGAGCGTTTAGTGCTGCTCGTTCAAGAAGTGAATAAATCGATTCCGGTAAAAAGTGCGGTAGATATTTACGTTGTTTATCAAGGTGAAGGTACAACATTAGCCGCATTCCAACTAGCGGAAAAACTTCGCTCAGAATTACCGCACTTAAGCACAATGTTGCATTGTAGCGGTGGCAACTTTAAAAAACAATTTAAACGCGCAGATAAGTCTGGTGCGACTCTAGCCCTTGTACTTGGCGAAAGTGAAGTGCAAAATAATCAAGTTGTGGTAAAACATTTACTTGGCGTAGCAGAGCAGCAAACTATTGATGTGGCCAATGTGATTGAACACGTAAAAGCCCAATTTTAATTTTAGAAGGATAGGAAAATGGCATATACCATTGAAGAAGAACAAGAACTTAACCAGTTAAAAGAGTGGTGGAAAGACAATGGCAAAACCATTATTGCCGCTTTTGTTCTCGGTGTAGGCGGGATGTTGGGCTGGCGTTATTGGCAGTCTTATCAAGCCAATCAAATTATGCAAGCGTCTGCTGAATATGATGCGTTAGTTTATACTGCAAACAAAGATGCCGCCGCACAACAAACTAAAGTGGCTGAATTTGTGAAAGCGCATGATAAAACCAGCTATGCGGTATTTAGCTTACTCGATGAAGCAAAAGGTTTTGTTGCAAAACAAGATTACGCCTCTGCTGAAAATAGCTTAAAACAAGCGATTGCTCAATCACAAGATGATATCTTAACTTCTCTTGCAGCGCTTCGTTTGTCTGCCGTGCAATTCCAACAAGGTCAATTTGATGCAGCATTAGCAAGTCTAAATCAAGTGAAAAGCCAAGGCTTTAGTGCACGTAAAGATCTTTTAGCGGGCGATATTCAAATCGCAAAAGGCGATGTGAATGGTGCTAAAGCAAGCTTTGAGAATGCACAAAAAAGCGGTAACCCGTTAGAAAAACAAATGGCGCAGATGAAATTAAATAATCTGTAATATTTTAATTAGCCCGAATTGCTCGGGCTTTTTTATTGGATTTTTGATCTTATGATTCAGAAACCTATTGTGCCGCCACCCGTCATTTTTATTGGCTGTGCACTTATCATGCTATGCTTACCTAATCCTTACCCTGTTACAATCAATATCGTGATTACTTATCTGATTGCGTTGGCTTCATCTTTTGTTGGTTTTTTCAGTGTTTGGCAATTCTACAAAAATAAAGCTAATATTCATCCCATCCATTTAGAGAAAAGCAAAGTATTTGTGGTAAGTGGTATCTATCGCTTTAGCCGTAACCCCATGTATTTAAGCTTAACGGGCTTGTTAGTGGCATGGGCGTTTTATTTGCAAAGTGCGGTCAGTTTTCTCGGTGTTTTTCTGTTTATTTACTTCATCACACAATGGCAAATTAAACCTGAAGAATACTGGCTAGAGAAGAAGTTTGGTGAGTCTTATTTGGCTTATAAGAAAAAAGTCAGACGTTGGATTTAACCAATAAAAAAATCGCCTAAAAATAGGCGATTTTTTATCTATTTTGAGACGCTATTATTTAGCTGCACATCCGCAATCTGCTAATTTTTTAGCAAAACGCTCTGCAACAAAATCCCAGTTTACTACGTTCCAGAATTCTTTGATGTAGTCTGGACGACGGTTTTGGAATTTCAAGTAGTAAGCGTGTTCCCAAACGTCTAAACCTAAAAGAGGGAAACCTTCACAACCTGCAATTTCTTTACCCATTAATGGAGAATCTTGGTTTGCGGTAGAAACAACCGATAATTTGCCTTGGTTGATCACTAACCATGCCCAACCAGAACCAAAACGAGTTGCTGCTGCTTTTTCAAATTCAGCTTTGAAGTTTTCTACAGAACCGAAATCACGTTCGATAGCTGCTTTTAAATCACCTTGTAGAGTCGTGCCTTTTTTCAATGATTTCCAGAATAAGCTGTGGTTTGAGTGACCGCCTGCGTTGTTACGTAATGCAGTACGTTTTTCAGCAGGGATTTTGTCTAATTGGCTGATTAATTGACCTGAGCACATTTCAGAAAATTCAGCAGGTAAAGTTTCTAACACCGCGTTTGCATTGTTTACATAGGCTTGGTGGTGTTTAGTGTGGTGAATTTCCATTGTTTGTGCATCAAAATGTGGTTCTAACGCATCATAAGCGTAACCTAATTCAGGTAGAGTATAAGACATAATATGTTCCTTTTTTAAATGAAGTTAAGGTAATGTTTTTGATAAAACAACATCAAAAAGTAACTAAATAGTAGCAGAAAATTTGATTTAGATCAGTAAATCTTTTAATTATTTGATTATCCGATGAATAGACTAGAAAAGCTTAATTTGTTTTAAATCAATAAACATACCGATCTACTTCTAAATAGTTATACCTTTTAGCCCTTAAAATCTCGTCAAAATTTCCCCTTGTGGTAGAATACCCGCTGATTTTTAACAAGGTTTTATTTTTAAGGCTGAGACTATGTTTCCTGCTCATCAACTTCAATTAGAACAATTAGCGTGCCAGCGTGGCGATCGTGTGTTGTTCACTGATCTTTCACTGCAATTTCAAAGCGGTGATTTCGTGCAAATTGAAGGACACAATGGTATCGGTAAAACAAGTTTATTGCGGATTTTAGCTGGTCTTGCACAACCTGTAGAAGGTAAAGTGCGGTGGAATTCAGACGAGATTACAAAGCAACGTGAAGAATACCATCATCAGCTACTTTATCTCGGCCACCATTCTGGCGTGAAGCCTGAACTAACGGCATGGGAAAATTTAAAATTTTATCAGCAGATTAGTCAAAGTCAGCAAGGCACTGATATTTTATGGGATGTGTTGGAAACTGTGGGCTTACTCGGTCGCGAAGATTTACCGGCAGCTCAACTTTCAGCTGGTCAGCAAAAGCGCATTGCCTTGGCGAGATTATGGATTTCTGAAGCGCCACTTTGGATTTTGGATGAACCTTTTACAGCAATAGATAAAAAGGGGGTTGAATTTTTGACCGTACTTTTTGAAAATCATGCTAAAAAAGGTGGAATGGTGATTTTAACGAGCCACCAAGAAGTGCCAAGTACGTTATTGAAAAAAATCAATCTTGCTGATTATAAATATAACGCTTAGATTTTTATGATATTTTTACAGATTATAAAGCGTGAGCTAAAGATTGCGACCCGTAAACAAGCGGAAATATTGAACCCGCTCTGGTTCTTTTTGATCGTTATCACGCTGTTTCCATTGGTGATTGGGCCGGATCCTAAATTCCTTTCTCGAATTGCACCTGGGGTTGCTTGGGTAGCGGCATTGCTTTCTGCGTTGCTGTCTTTTGAGCGCTTATTCCGAGATGATTTTATTGATGGCTCTTTAGAACAATTGATGCTTACGGCTCAACCTTTAGCGCTAACGGCACTCGCAAAAGTTATTGCACACTGGCTATTAACTGGTTTGCCGTTAATTTTACTGTCACCCATTGCGGCTTTATTGCTTTCGTTAGAAGTGAATATTTGGTGGGCGTTGGTGGTGACATTATTTGTAGGAACACCGATTTTAAGCTGCATTGGCGCTATTGGTGTGGCATTGACGGTGGGATTGCGTAAAGGTGGCGTATTACTGAGTTTACTTGTGGTACCATTATTCATTCCGGTTTTAATTTTTGCCTCAGCAATTTTAGATGCCGCTGCGTTAAATCTCCCTTATGGCGGACAGCTTGCTATTTTAGGCGCAATTTTGGTTGGCGCGATAACTTTATCGCCTTTTGCTATTGCAGCGGCACTACGAATTAGTTTAGATAATTAATCATCATTACGGTGAAAGTGCGGTCAGATTTTTAACTGTTTTTTATTTTTTGGAATTAAGGATCTTTTATGTGGAAGTGGTTACATCCTTACGCAAAACATGAAACCCAATATCATCTATGTGGCAAATTAAGCCCATTTTTTGGCGTGATTGCGGTTTTATTATTGGCTGTTGGCATCGTATGGGGCTTAGCTTATGCACCGGCAGATTATCAGCAAGGCAATAGTTTCCGAATTATGTATGTGCATGTGCCAGCTGCGATTTGGTCAATGGGCGTGTATGGTTCGATGGCGATTGCAGCGATTGTTGCGTTAGTTTGGCAGATTAAAGCCGCACACCTTTCGATGGTTGCCATGGCGCCTATTGGTGCGATGTTTACCTTTATCTCGTTAGTCACTGGCGCAATTTGGGGCAAACCAATGTGGGGAACCTGGTGGGTGTGGGATGCGCGTTTAACCGCTGAACTCATTCTTTTCTTCTTATATATCGGTGTATTAGCCCTTTACTCTGCATTTTCTGATCGTGCGGTGGGCGCAAAATCAGCGGGTATCTTGTGTATTGTTGGTGTGGTGAATTTACCAATCATTCACTTTTCCGTAGAGTGGTGGAATACTTTACATCAAGGGGCAAGTATCACGAAGTTTGAAAAACCGTCTATTGCAACGCCGATGTTAATTCCATTGATTTTATGTATTTTTGGATTTTTATTTTTATCCATTTGGTTTACGCTCGTGCGTTATCGTGTTGAATTGCTAAAAGAAGATAGCAAACGCCCATGGGTAAAAGAGTTAGCAAGTAAGCTAAAATAGTTTTTCATTTTTATTTTAGGGAGCGGAAAATGTTTTTCCAAAGTTGGAGTGATTTTATCAATATGGGAGGCTACGGTTTTTATGTGTGGCTTTCCTATGGCATTAGCCTTGTGGCAATGCTGATTTTGGCGATACAAAGCGTCAAGGGGCGTAAAGCGGTGTTAAAAGAAGTGTTACGCGAGCAACAACGTGAAGCCCGTTTAAACCAAGCAAATAAAGGAAATACACTATGAATCCAAGACGTAAATCAAGACTTTCTATCATTATCTTTGTGATTTTAGGTATTTCGATTGCAACAGGTTTAGTCCTTTATGCACTTCGCCAAAATATTGATTTATTTTATACACCATCAGAAGTGATTGAAGGTAAAGAAGGCAAGGCGGATCAAAAACCTGAAGTGGGACAACGCATTCGTGTAGGCGGCATGGTTGTGGAAGGCACAGTAAAACGCGATCCAAAAAGCTTAAAAGTTCGCTTTGATTTAAATGATATTGGTCCATCTATCACTGTAGAATACGAAGGTATTCTTCCTGATCTTTTCCGTGAAGGACAAGGTATTGTCGCACAGGGCGTATTAAAAGAGCCTACTTTATTAGAGGCGACAGAAGTACTTGCTAAACACGATGAAAATTATGTACCACCAGAATTAGGCGAAAAAATGCAGAAAGTACATAAGCCAATGGGCGCAGAGTTAAAAGGCGAGAGTGAAGCTGATCGTCGTTATAAAGAAACCCAGCAAAAACTGCAAGAAGGTCAATAATGATTGCTGAACTAGGAAATTATGCGCTTGCTTTAAGTCTTGCCGTTTCATTCTTTTTAGCGATTTTCCCATTATGGGGCGCAGAAAAAGGTCACCCTCAATTAATGTCATTGGCTCGTCCAATGACTTATGGTTTATTTTTCAGTTTAACCATTGCTTTTGCGGCATTATTCTATCTGTTTGCTGTTAATGATTTCAGTGTGCAATATGTGGTAAATAACTCTAATAGCAGTTTACCGATTTATTATCGTTTATCTGCGGTGTGGGGGTCACACGAGGGCTCATTATTACTTTGGATTTGGTTATTAACCCTTTGGGGCGCAGCGGTTGCCTTATTTAGCAAACACTTACCACAAGAAGCCGTGGCTCGCGTGTTGGGTATTATGGGGATTATTAGTATCGGCTTCTTACTCTTCGTATTATTTACCTCAAATCCATTTACCCGTACATTCCCTGACTTCCCAGTGGATGGCAGAGAACTCAACCCAATGTTGCAAGATGTGGGCTTGATTTTCCATCCTCCATTGCTTTACATGGGATATGTTGGTTTTTCTGTGGCTTTTGCCTTTGCGATTGCATCATTAATGACTGGGAAATTAGACTCCGCTTGGGCAAGATGGTCTCGCCCTTGGACGATGGCGGCTTGGGTCTTTTTAACACTCGGGATCGTGCTCGGTTCTTGGTGGGCCTATTATGAGCTAGGCTGGGGTGGCTGGTGGTTCTGGGATCCGGTAGAAAACTCTTCTTTAATGCCTTGGCTTGCAGGAACCGCATTAATCCATTCTTTAGCGGTGACTGAAAAACGCGGCTCTTTTAAAGCTTGGACTGTGCTTTTAGCGATCCTTGCTTTCTCACTTTGCTTACTGGGTACGTTCTTAGTTCGTTCCGGTATCTTAGTGTCAGTACATGCCTTTGCTTCAGATCCTACACGTGGTTTATATATTCTTGCTTATTTGGTTGTGGTAATTGGTGGTTCTTTAACCTTGTACGCTTACAAAGGCAACCAAATTCGTTCGCGTGATAATGCAGAACGCTATTCTCGCGAAACCTTATTGTTATTAAATAACATCCTATTAATGACCGCACTTTGCGTGGTGTTCTTAGGGACGTTATTGCCATTAGTTCACAAACAATTAAGTTTGGGCTCTATTTCGATCGGTGCGCCGTTCTTTGATCAAATGTTCCTGATTATTATGACCCCATTTGCCTTATTACTAGGTATTGGGCCATTGGTTAAATGGCGTCGTGATCAGTTCTCTGAAATTCGTACACCGGTTGTAGTGAGTGTGATTGTAATGGCGATTGCAGGCTTTGCCTTACCATATTTCTTACATAATAAACTCACCGTCAGTGTTGTGCTAGGCACTATGATGTCCGTCATTATTGTGTTATTAAGCCTTTATGAAATGAAACAACGAGCAACACACCGTGAATCGTTCTTTAAAGGTATTACCAAACTTTCCCGTTCCCATTGGGGGATGATTTTGGCTCACCTTGGTGTAGCGATGACGGTTTGGGGAATTGCCTTTAGCCAAAACTTTAGTGTAGAACGCGATGTGCGAATGGCTGTTGGCGATACTGTGCAGATCGCTGACTATGACTTCAAATTTACCGGCGTGAGTGATGCAAATGGTCCAAACTATATGGGTGGCAAAGCACAAATTGATATTTCAAAAGACGGTAAACCAGAAGCAACATTATTTGCTGAAAAACGTTTTTATACTGTCAGTAAAATGCCAATGACTGAAGCGGCAATTGATTGGGGCTTTACCCGCGATCTTTATGTTGCCTTGGGTGAAAAAATAGAAGATAACTCATGGGCACTTCGCCTTTACTATAAACCGTTTATCCGTTGGATTTGGATTGGTGGCTTGTTTATGGCGCTAGGTGGTTTGCTTTGTATGTTTGACCGCCGTTATCGTTTTAGTCGTTTGGTAAAACAGTCTTAATTGTGATGCGGGACTAAATTAAGCCCCCTAAAAATAGATATAAATTGATCGTGTTATGAATAAAAAACTACTTATCCCACTTATTATTTTTCTAGCTGTCGTTGTGGCCTTTTTAGTTCAGCTTGGACGCAATGCGCAAGGTGATGATCCGAAAGCGTTAGAGTCAGCCCTGGTAGGGAAGCCTGTACCACAGAAAACATTAACGGATTTATTGGAAAATAAAACCTACGGTAATGAAATTTTCCAACAAGGTAAACCCATTCTCTTAAATGTGTGGGCGACTTGGTGCCCAACTTGTTACGCAGAACATCAATATTTGAATCAATTGGCTAAACAAGGCGTGACAATTATTGGTTTAGATTATAAAGATGAATCGCTAAAAGCGATGAAATGGCTGAAAGATTTGGGTAATCCTTATAGCCGTGTGTTTAAAGATGAAAAAGGTTCTTTTGCATTAGATTTAGGCGTTTATGGCGCACCGGAAACATTCATTGTAGATGGTAAAGGTGTGATTCATTATCGCTTAGCGGGTGATGTGAATGAACGTGTTTGGAATGAGACATTGAAGCCTATTTATGACAAATTAGCGGAGAAACCATAATGAGAAAATCATGGCTTTTTTTGACCGCACTTTTTATGAGTGTCTCTGTGACTGCTGCAATTGATGCGCTAAATTTTGCTTCACCAGAGCAAGAAAAGGACTATCATCAATTAACGCAAGAACTGCGTTGTCCACAATGTCAAAATAACAATATTGCCGATTCTAATGCAACCATTGCTGTTGATATGCGTGGCAAAGTGTTTGAATTGTTGCAAGAAGGCAAAAGTCGAAATGAAGTGGTGGATTATATGATCCAACGTTATGGTAATTTCGTGACTTATGATCCACCTATGACAATGGCCACAATCGTGTTATGGATTGCACCAATTTTATTAGTATTTGTTGGCATTTTATTTGTATTTAAACGTAAATCGAAAAGCCCAAATGCGGTTAATTCTGACGTTGTTTTAGATGATGAAGAGAATGCACGCTTGTCGGCTTTACTCAAAGAAAAGGATAAATAATGAATTTTGCATTAAGTATTATTGCGCTCACTTTAGTGGTGGCACTAATTTGTTTTTATCCCTTGTTGCGTTCTGTTAAAGCGAAAGAAGATAAAAAACGTAATGAATTAAATAAAGCGTTATATTTTTCTCGTTTGCAAGAGATTGAACAAGATAATCAACAGGGTTTAGTTGAAAATGTTGAACAACTCAAGCAAGAGCTACAAAAAACATTGTTGGAAGATATTCCTCAACAAGAAACACAAACGATCGATAAAAATGCCAAAAATTACGGTAAGTTATGGTTTGTTTCTGGTTTGCTCGGTTTAGCCATTATTGCTGGGGTTTCTTATTTCCCATTAGGCTCTTGGAAAGCAGAAGATATGATGGAAAAGACATTGGCAAAATTGCCTTATTTCTTTGAACGTATTGCAGATGAAGATAAGAATCCCATGTCAGATGCAGAAATGCAGCAATTTTCGACCGCACTTCGTCTAGATTTACAAAAAACACCAAAAGATGCAAAAAAATGGTGGTTGCTCGGTCAGGTTGGAATGAATTTAGGGAACGGCAAATTAGCATTTGATAGTTATCAACAAGCGAATAAGCTTGAACCGGATAATTTAACGTATAAGCTTTCCTATGCGCGCATGCTAATGTCTTCTGAAGATCAAACAGATAAGCTCAAAGGCAATCAGCTTTTACGTGATATTATTCGTCAAGATCATTCTAATCCTGAAGCCTTAAGTTTACTTGCTTTCAGTTATTTTGAAGGGGAAGATTATAAAATGGCGGCCGTCACCTGGGCGATGATGTTACGTTTATTAGAACCAGATGATCCTCGCGTTCCAATGCTTGAGAAAAGTATTCGTGCAGCACGTGATGCACTCGCTTTACAGGAAGAAGAAAAAGCGAAGAGTGTCACACCAGAGAAATAATGAAACCCCAATTATTAGGTTTTCACCATATTGCGATTATTGCTTCGAACTACGCACGTTCGAAGCATTTTTATATGGAGATTTTAGGCACTAAACAGCTAAATGAAACTTATCGGGCTAAACGGGATAGCTATAAATTAGATTTAAGTTTTCCCGATGGGAGTCAAATAGAGTTGTTTTCTTTTCCCAATCCGCCACCAAGAGTAACCACGCCAGAAGCTTGTGGTTTGCGACATTTAGCATTTAAAGTCGAGAATATTGATTCGTATATTGCTTATCTTCTTGAGAAAGGCATCTCTTGTGAACCAATTCGAGTTGATGAATTAACTAGAATGGAGTACACTTTTCTAAAAGATCCGGATGCGTTGCCCATTGAATTATACGAAACGAATAATTAGCTTGGAGAATAAGATTAGTATGACGAATTATTTTAAGAAACAATTAGGTGGATACTCATTCTGTTTTTTAGTCTCTGTAGCGGTTTTAGCAGAAGATCGTCGCATCATCTACGCAACCCAAATGCCAACACCAGAAGACCATATCTCACAGAATTTTTCTGAGAGCTGTGAGGTAGATTCTGAACACTGTAACAGAAACGTAGAGGGAGCTTTGCAGCCTAAATTATCGAATGATATGTCAGCATTAGCTAATAGTGTTGAGTTTGAAACATATAAATTTAGTGATATGTCAGCATCAAAAACTACGTTTTTCTCACCTGCAGGAATTTGTAATGGTTTTAAAAGTGATAATGGGGTAAATGTCACAAACTCAAGCAATTATTACATTAAACCAAATGATGCTAGCGAGTATTATGGTAGCGTTTTAGGGGCGACAATTTATCAAAAAGGTGAAACGAAAACCTTGCAGTATGTACCTGTTTATGCAATAAAGAATGAGAATATTGTTAAATATATTGAGCAAAATGAAGAGAAGAATGTAAGAAACAAAGCACATGAGCGTATTCAAGAAGGTAGAAAAGCCTTAAATGAAGTCATTTGTAATTAAAAAGGTAAGAAAGATGATGAAAAAATTAATTTCTATTACTTTATTATTGATTTTAACAAGTTGTACAGCTCCTCAGGAAGCTTCAACGATTGGTAGCGATGCTGCTGTATACAATATGAATACTGTGAAAGATTATAACTCTCGAATTATAAGCGGTAATACCGTAAGTACTCAAGAGAAAATCAAGGTGGCTCAAAAAGAGAGTACCCCAAATGAGATCAATGCAAGTGATCATCGTTCAAAGAATGTGAGTTATTCTCGTCTTCCCGTTTCAATTATACCCGCAGTTGGAGTGGGATATTGTCATCATTGTTGGTAATAATATTAACCGCACATTTTTAATGTGCGGTTTTTTCCTATAAATTTAGAGTTGATTTGACAAAAGGTATTGTGAGATGGCGTTGTGCTTGAAGCGAGGCCTTATCAAGTTGATTAAGCGCTTCTTTTAGCGTAGACATGTCACGATCTAACCGATTAAACATGAAACTGATGATTTCATCAGAGAGGGTAATTCCTCGTTGATAAGCGTTTTGTTTTAATGCGTGTAGTTTTTGCTCATCAGTAAGCGCAATAAGTTGGTAACTTTCTCCCCACTTAAGGCGTGAGGCAAGATCGGGTAGTTTTACTGGTAATGCAGAGGGAGATAAAGAGGCGCTGACAATCAACAATGTTTTGTTATTATCTTTAATTCGATTGAAAAGATCAAATAAAGCGACTTCCCATTCTGAGTCACCAATGACAGTTTGTAAATCATCTAGGCAGACGAGTTCTTGTTGTTCTAAATTCTCAAACACTGCAGTAGAAAAATAACGTGATTTACTTAACGGCACATAAATTGTACTGCGTTTTTGATGAATATATTCATTGCTAAGTGCGCGTAAAAGATGGGTTTTTCCAACACTTTTATGTCCCCAAAGGTAGAAAAATTGTTGTTGTAATTCAGCCATATTTTGACGCAATGAATTGAGCAATAATGCATTATTATCGCCATAAAAATTAGCTAATGTTTCATCATCGATTTGATGAATAGGTAAAGAAAGCTGTTGACTCACAAGTTAATTCGTTGCTCTAAAAGTAATAACAAGAAAGGGCTAAATTCTCATTTAACCCTTTGTTGAGGGCGTTATTCTACTTCATTTTTTTCATTTGGTAAAATTAAGTTCAGTACAATAGCAACGATAGCACAAAGGCTAATTCCTTTTAAAGATACGAGATCTCCTACGTTGACGAACATATTACCAATACCAAAAGTCATCACGACGGAAATAATACAAAGGTTGCGAGGCGCAGTGACATCGACTTTTCCTTTAATAAGTGTGCTCATTCCAACAACCGCTATCGAACCAAATACGAGCATCATAATTCCACCCATTACGATGGTTGGAATAGTAGAAAGGAATGCGCCTACTTTACCGCAGAAGGAAATCGCAATTGCCCATACTGCAGCCCAGGTCATAATATTTGGATTAAAGTTGCGAGTGAGCATTACGGCACCAGTCACTTCTGCATAAGTCGTATTTGGAGGGCCTCCGACTAATGATGCCGCAGCGGTTGCAATACCATCACCTAATAGCGTTCTGTGTAGGCCTGGTTTTTTAAGAAAATCTTTACCCGCAACAGAGCTGATCGCCATAATGCCTCCAACATGTTCAACTGCTGGTGCGATCGCAATTGGTAACATATAAAGAATGGCTTCTAAATTAAATTCTGGTTTGGTTAATTGAGGTAATTCAAACCATTTTGCATCTAAAACAGGTTGGAAATTGATTAATCCTAGAAACAAACAAACCACATAGCCGGCAACAATACCAAACATAATTGGAATCAGTTTCATCATGCCTTTTGCAAATACCGCAACAGAGAGAGTTGTGACCAAGGTAATCATAGAAACCAACACCGAATGTTCATAACTATATGTACTGTTTTTGCCCAATGCCATATCAACAGCAACGGGGGCAAGTCCCATACCAATAATGATAATTACTGGGCCTACAACAACAGGTGGGAAGATACGCTCAAGTGCAGCACTACCGCGCAATTTCACTAAGGTTGATAGTGCAAAATAGACTAAGCCCGCACAAGCAAGCCCACCCATTGTTGCGGGAATTCCCCAAGTTTGTACACCATATTGAATTGGTGCAATGAAGGCAAAAGAAGACGCTAGAAAGATGGGCACTTGTTTGCCAGTACAAAGTTGGAATAGTAACGTACCAATACCAGCGGTGAGTAATGCGGTATTTGCATTTAGGCCTGTGATTAAAGGTACTAATACCAATGCACCAAAGGCAACAAATAACATTTGTAAGCCGACAAACGCTTGTTTGCCAATATTTTGCACCTCAACAGGTGCTGTAGCTTGATGACTCATTTAGTTTCAACTCACTGTTTGAATTAACTGAAAGTGCGGTCGGTTTTATCTGCTGTTTTTAGCGTTATGTTTTCACGCACGGAAAAAAGACGGCAATACATGCCGTCCTATGATAAGAAGATTATTTTGTTCCAAAAATTTTGTCACCCGCATCACCCAAGCCAGGAATGATGTAGCCTTGTTCATTTAAGTGATCATCAATAGATGCGCAATAAAGTTCAATATCTGGATGGGCTTGCTCTAACGCTTTAATTCCCTCTGGTGCTGCCACTAATACTAATACTTTGATATGTTGGCAACCTTTTGCTTTTAACAAATCAATAGTGGAAATCATAGAGCCACCTGTTGCAAGCATTGGATCTACAACGATAGCTAGACGTTCATTTAAATCACTGGCGAGTTTTTGGAAGTAAGGGACTGGCTCAAGCGTTTCTTCATTTCGGTAAATTCCTACTACACTAATTCGTGCGCTTGGAACATGTTCTAAGACGCCATCCATCATTCCTAGCCCCGCACGTAAAATTGGTACAACAGTGACTTTTTTACCTTTAATACGTTCTATTTCAACAGGGCCATTCCAACCATTGATGGTCACTTTTTCTGTTTCAAGGTCTGCGGTCGCCTCATAAGTTAGTAAACTACCAATTTCGGTTGCAAGTTCACGGAATTTCTTAGTGTCAATCTCAGCTTCACGCATCACGCCTAATTTATGCTTAACGAGCGGGTGTTTTACTTCAACAAGTTTCATCTTTTTTCTCCCTTTTAAAAAACAAATCGACAAATTATATAGTTTAAATAAAAAGTTAACTAGTGGTTTTATTATAAATATTTTTTTATAAAAAAGAGTAATGAAAATGACCGCACTTTAACTAAATGCACCCGCCACAGCTACCACATCGCCAATCCTCTTTGTTGACAGCACGGTAAAATGCTCGTATGGTTTCTTCTTCTAATGGAATATTGTGTTCAATAAATACATCAGATAACCAATCAATATTTTCTACAATCCAATCATCTTCTGTTAATCCCTCACGATAAAGTTCATCATCAGGATCCATGAAATTATAGATATTATTTGTCCCCATATCTTTATCATGGCGCTCTATGGGTAGGACAATGGGAAGGCCAAGGTAGGTAATGTTCCAATGCCCTAAGCATAGGGTATTACCTTTTGATGACCAGTGTGCTTTAAATGGATTCTCACTCATGTTGATATTTTATAAAAAAAGTTGAAGGTGCAAGTAGTATAGATCTAACTAAGAATTTTTTTATACTTAAAAGAGGGTAAAAGATTTGATGTGGATCAAATTACGGTTAGAAAATTAACGAATATTTAACAAATAAAAGCAACCAAAATTTTGGTTGCTTTTATGTGATGAGGAGGCTAGCTATTTTTCGGTTTGAAGAAAATCATCGTAAAGATTTGCCAGAAGAAGGCGAGTGCACCGAAGATGAATACTACATCACCACCTAAACGAACCCAACGTAAGGTATCGAATAATGGTTGTTGCATAAATTCTTCACTACGTGCATACCATAAGCCTTCAGAGATACTTGCATAACCTTGAATAATACCGATTGGTAATAAGCTTGATACGATCATTAATACTAAACCGCCATTTAATAACCAGAATCCCCATTTCATTAACTTATCGTTAAATGGTGTATCTGGACGTAAATAACGAGCAATTAAGAACACGAAACCTAACGCTAAGAAACCATACACACCGAATAATGCTGCGTGAGCGTGAACGGCAGTGGTGTTCAAGCCTTGGATATAGTAAAGCGAAATTGGTGGGTTGATTAAGAAACCAAATACGCCAGCACCTAACATATTCCAGAACGCTACGGCTACGAAGCAGTAAAGAGGCCATTTTAAGCGTTCCATCCAAGGTGTTTTTTGTTGCATTTCCCAGTGTTCCCACGCTTCATGACCTAATAAAACTAATGGAACCACTTCAAGTGCAGAGAATGATGCACCTACTGCGATAATTGGTGTGGTTGCACCAGCGAAGTATAAGTGGTGGAATGTACCTGGGATACCACCGATTAAGAATAACGCCGCTTCAGTAATGGTTGCCACAGTTGCAGTACGACGTGAAACTAAACCTAAACTTACAAAAATGAATGAGAGTGCCGCGACAGAGAATACTTCAAAGAAGCCTTCTACCCATAGGTGAACTACCCACCAACGCCAGTATTCCATCACAGAAATGTGAGTGTGCTCGCCATAGAATAATGCTGGGCCATAGAATAAACCGATCGCAATTACTGAGGCGAAGAATAATGCCAATAAGTTTTTATCACCAGGTTGTTTGAATGCATTCACTGTACCGCGAAGCATTAAGACTAACCAGAATAAGATGCCTGCGAATTTCACCGCTTGCCAGAAACGACCTAAGTCAATGAACTCATAGCCTTGGTGACCGAACATGAAGCTCCATTCTTCTGGAAGAATATGTGCAATTGCTAAATAGCTACCAGTGAATGAACCAACGACTAATACCACTAATGCCCAGAATAAAACATCCACGCCCAATTTTTGGAATTTCGGATCTTTACCACCATTGATGATCGGTGCTAGGAATAAACCGCCAGCTAAGAATGCCATTGCAATCCAGAATAATGCCGCTTGAATATGCCATGTACGCACTAATGAATAAGGTAAGTATTGAGAGATATCAATACCATAGAATTCTTGACCTTCAACAGTATAGTGAGCAACAATCGCCCCTAAATTCACTTGCAGTAAGAATAATGCAAGCACCGTAAAGAGATATTTACCTAATGCGCGTTGAGAAGGCGTAAGTTGTAATTTTGTGAGTGGATCGAACTCAGGCATTGGTGGTTCTTTTTCATCTTCACGTTTTTTGAATGACCAAATCCATACAACAAAACCAATACCTGCAATGAGGAATACCACACTCGCAATAGACCAAATCACGTTTTCTGGTGTTGGCACGTTATTGATTAATGGCTCATGTGGCCAGTTGTTAGTATAACTTGCATTTGTATTTGGACGTTCTGCAGAGGCAGTCCATGCAGTCCAGAAGAAGAATTTTGTTAAGTCTTTACGCGCTTGTAAGTCAGGAAGGGTATTATCCTTCATCGCAAAGTGTTCACGAGTCACTTTGGTTGCAGGATCATCACCATATAAAGAAATGTAGTATTGTGCTGTTTTTTCCATTGCCGCTAAACGGGTGTTTGAAAGCACAACAGTACCGTTTTCAACTTTGCTACCACGATATTCTTTGGTTAAACGCGCTTTTAATAACGTTTGCTGTTCATCATTTAAATCAGCAAAGTTTTTACCAAATTCTTGGTTCGCTGTAATATCCAACCAGTTAGTTAATTCACGGTGAAGCCAATCTGCTGTCCAGTCTGGTGCTTGGTATGCACCATGACCCCAAACAGAACCTACTTGCATACCACCAGTGGTTTGCCAAGCAGTTTGACCATGTAAAATTTCATCATGAGTAATCACTTTTTCACCTGATTCTGAAACATATTGTTGCGGAATTGGTGGTGCTTCACGATACACTTCAAACCCATAGTAACCGAGAATGGAGAATGCTCCAATTAATACGGCGACTAATAGGTACCAGAACTTTTTATACTGTCCCATTTTATCACTCCTAGATTATTATAAAATTGGATGCTCGATGATTACATGCTAAGAATGTTCATCTAAAGCGACATTTTACGCAAGGTAAAATACCTGAGTAATTATATATGGTATTGTGCAATCAAAATATTACCTAAAACTGAGTAATTTACTATGGTAATGAAAAATTTAATTGAAAAAGTTGTTTATTTTTTTGAGTGATGCAGACAAGATTTAAGCTTTAATTCCCCGAACAAGTGAACGGTAAAATTAGCAGTGGAATAGGCATGTGAGCGGCTGAGCCCTGCTGTAGCAAGGCTCAGAACGAGAATGAATAATTTCAGTGAATAAGTGATATTCAAAGATTAGAAGAGCAGGCTTCCAATTAATGCAATAATAAAGCCCACAATACCGATAGATGTCTCTAGTAATGTCCACGTTTTTAATGTCGTTTTTGTATCCATTTCTAAGAAACGGCTGATCAGCCAGAAACCTGAATCATTTACGTGAGAAAGCACTGTTGCACCTGATGCAATAGCGATTACAATGAAGCAAAGATCAAATTGGCTCAAGTCAGTTGCCGCAGCAACGGTAGGCGAAATTAGTGCAGCAGCCGTAGTTAAAGCAACAGTTGCAGAACCTTGTGCGACACGCATTACCATGGCGATAACGAAAGCGGCAACAATGATTGGCATTCCGGTATTGGAAAGCATCGTAGATAATACATCACCAATACCACTGGCACGTAATACACCTCCAAACATTCCGCCTGCACCAGTAACGAGCACGATAGAGCAAATTGGACCTAAGGCATTATCACAAATTTTTTCAATTTGTTCATAGCTACGCTGTTCTTTTAATAACAAAATGGAAATAATTAAAGTGATTAGTAAGGCAACAGGCGTTTTACCAATTAAGCGCAGTGCTTCAACCCAGGTTTGTGAACCGTCAATTATTTTTGCCACGCTTAATGTGTTTAAACCCGTGTCTAATAAGATCAAAAGAATAGGTAGTAATAAGATCGTTATTACACGGGTAAAGCTTGGCGGATTTTGCACAGAGGTTTCACTGATTGCGACGGCATTTAAGAATGCTTTTGGTAAATCAACGTGAATTTTTTTACTGATGAATAGACTAAATAAGTAAGTCCCAATATACCATGTTGGAATTGCACAAACTAAGCCAACAATGACCAATAAACCAATGTTCACGCCTAATAAATCACCAGATGCAACAGGGCCTGGATGTGGTGGTAAAAAAGCGTGCATTACAGCAAATGCTCCTGCAACGGGAAAAGCATAGCGTAAGACAGAACCACCAAACCGTTTTGCGACACTGAAGATGATAGGTAGCATTACGACAAGGCCTGCATCAAAGAAAATAGGAAAACCAAAGAGTAATGCGGCAATACCTAATGCAAGTGGTGCTTTTTTCTCACCAAATTTGTTAATTAACGTGTCGGCAAGCACTTTTGCTCCGCCAGTAATTTCAAGAAGCCGACCAATCATTGCACCTAAACCTACTAATAAGGCAACTGCCGCAAGCGTATTGCCAAATCCACCAAGCAAGGTTGGCAGAATTTTTTCCACCGGAATCCCAGCCGCCAGAGCGGTAAGTAAACTCACAATAATTAATGCCACAAAAGCATGAACTTTGAATTTAATAATAAGTAAAAGGAGCAATAAGATTGCTACGATCATAATTGCAATGAGCATGGTTGTTCTCCAAATAGAATTGTTACCCGTAACATACGCTTGATTTAACATTTGGTAAACGATGACTTTTCAAAATTGTGATCTCATTCACATAATTTTTATCTTTAAAAGTGCGGTTAATTATGATTATGAATTTATTTTGTGATATTGATCACAAAACAAAATGTTACCAGTAACATTTTGTTTGTAATTAGAGTATGGTAAATGAAAATTTGCAGAGGTGTATGATGAGTCATAAACAAGAAAATATGGGAAAAAGTTTTATTCTAATGGGCGTATCAAGTACGGGTAAAACCTCCGTAGGAACAGAGGTGGCTCATCGTTTAGGAATAAAGTTAATTGATGGTGATGATCTTCATCCTAGAGCGAATATCATCAAAATGGGAGAGGGGCATCCGTTAAATGATGAAGATCGCGCACCTTGGTTGGAGCGTATTCGTGATGCAGCATTTAGTCTAGAACGAAAAAGTGAAGTGGGGATCATTATTTGTTCTGCACTAAAGAAAAAATACCGCAATCTCATTCGTGAAGGAAATGGAAATGTGAAGTTCTTATTTTTAGAAGGCTCTTTTGAACTGGTACTTGAGCGCATGAGACAGCGTAAAGGGCATTATATGAAAACTGATATGCTAAAAAGTCAGTTTGAGACGCTGGAAGTGCCAGGTCAAGATGAATCAGATGTTATTCATGTGGATATTTCTGGAAGTTTTGAGCAAGTAGTTGAACGTTGTGTTGAGGTATTAAAACCTCTGATCTAAAGTAAAAGAAGTGCGGTCAAAATGTTGGTATTTTTTTGATCGCACAGCTTATATGCTTTCACCTAAATGGATTTTAAACCCTAGATCAATTATTTTCTCTTTTAGTGGCTCATTATTGAGTCTTACTAACAATTCTTGTGCGGCAAGTTTGCCAATTTCTAAACGAGGAGTCATAACCGTTGCGAGCTGAGGTGTGACCGAAAAGCCTACGTCATGTCCATGGAACCCTGCAATTGCAATCTGTTGAGGCACAGCAATACCTAATCGCTGGCATTCAAATAATGCACCAATTGCTAAGTCATCATTTGTACAAAAGACACCGTTTGTTTCAGGACGTTCTTCTAAAATTTTACGTAGCTGTTTTCCACCCAATGTGAAAGAAGATGCGGCTTCAGTAATCAAGCTATAAGGTTCTAACCCATATTTTTTCATGGCTTGTTCATAACCTTGCATTTTTAATTGGGTTCGTCTATCCATTCTTGCCGTGAAATAGACGATATTTTTATAACCACGCTGAATCATGGTTTCTACCATAGCTTGTGCCGCAGCAACGTTATCAAAACCAATGACTTGTTGAATGCCAGGTTGGGAACTATCCATGATTTCAATGACTGGAATATTGGCGATTTCAATCATTTTAAGGGTACGTAAAGAGTGGTAGTTTTCAGATAAGATTAATCCATCCACATTATAGGAAAGTAAACTTTCGATACGTTCTTCTTCTTTTTTTACACTATATCCATAGTGTGCAAGCATCGTCTGATAACCTGCAATATCGGCAACTTGCTCAATGCCTTTTAATACATCTGCAAATACATGATTTGTTAAGGAGGGGAGCAGTACACCAATCGCTTTACTCTTTGCATTAGACAAAATTTCTGGCGCACGATTAGGAATATAACCAAACTGTTCAATTGCCACCGCAATACGTTTCTGAGTCTCTTTCGCAACAGAATTAGAATTACGTAAATAACGGCTTACCGTCATTTTAGTCATGCCTAGATGGTCGGCAATATCTTGTAGAGTCGGGCGTTTTTGCTTCATTGAAGTAAGTAGCGATGAATATTTTGTCGAGAAGTCAAAAAACAGTCAATTTTTTGACCGCACTGGTTCTCAAAAATAAATTCATTCTAAGTCAAAAGAACGAGTTCTGTGTCATACAGAACTCAGAATATTGTTTATTGATCTCTTTGATTTTATAAGTTGATCTTTATAAGAAAACTAACGTTTAAACATGCCGCCTAAACCACCGAGGCCACCTAAGCCGCCTCCGCCCATTAAGCCTTGCATGCCGCGCATCATTTTCGCCATTCCGCCTTTGCGCATTTTTTTCATCATACGTTGCATTTCGTCAAATTGTTTTAGTAACTTATTCACATCTTGCACTTGTGTGCCAGAACCTAATGCAATACGACGACGGCGAGATCCTTTGATAATGTCTGGATTAGCACGTTCTTTTAAGGTCATGGAATTAATGATGGCTTCCATTTTGATGAACATTTTGTCATCTACTTGATTTTTGACATGATCCGGTAAGTTTTTTGCACCCGGTAATTTTTCAAGCATCGACATCATACCGCCCATTTTTTTCATTTCACGGAGTTGTTCACGAAAATCGTCTAGGGTGAAATCATCGCCTTTCTTGAATTTCTGTGCCATTTTTTCCGCTTTTTCGCGATCCACAGAACGTTCAAGATCTTCGATAAGGGAAAGCACATCACCCATGCCCAAAATACGCGACGCTACACGATCAGGATGGAATGGCTCGAGGGCTTCTGTTTTTTCGCCCACCCCAAGGAATTTAATTGGTTTGCCGGTGATTTGACGAATCGATAACGCCGCACCGCCACGTGCATCCCCATCCACTTTGGTTAAGATAACCCCAGTAAGTGGCAAGGCTTCATTGAAGGCTTTTGCTGTATTTGCCGCATCTTGACCGGTCATTGCATCAACGGTGAAGAGCGTTTCGATTGGATTTAATGTCGCATGAACTTGCTTGATTTCATCCATCATCTCGCTATCAACGTGTAAGCGACCAGCCGTATCCACGATTAAAACATCGTAGAATTTGAGTTTAGCGTCAGCAAGTGCTGCTTTTGCAATCTCTACCGGTTTTTGTTTAACATCAGATGGGAAAAAATCCACGCCAACAGATTGAGCTAAGGTTTCAAGCTGTTTGATTGCCGCAGGACGATATACGTCGGCAGAGACTACAAGCACTTTCTTTTTATGACGTTCGCGTAAAAATTTTGCTAATTTACCTACGCTGGTGGTTTTACCCGCACCTTGTAAGCCCGCCATTAAAATAACTGCGGGTGGTTGTGTTGCGAGGTTTAAGCTCTCATTGGCTTCACCCATGGCTTTTTCAAGTTCGCGCTGAACGATTTTTAAGAATTCTTGGCCAGGTGTTAAGCTTTTATTGACTTCTTCGCCTAACGCGCTTTCTTTTACTTTAGCGATAAATTCACGTACGACAGGTAAAGCAACGTCAGCTTCTAACAATGCCATACGCACTTCGCGTAGGGTTTCTTTAATATTATCTTCAGTTAAACGTCCTTTCCCGCTAATATTGCGTAGCGTTTTGGAAAGTCGATCCGATAAACTCTCAAACATTTTAAATCCTGTTTTTTCTTAAAAAATTGTCGTGATTATACCGAAATTTGGGCGTTTTTCATCATTTCAAATAAAATTCTAGCGATCTACAGAAAAGATCCGTTAGAATAAGAATAATTCCTAGTAAAGAGAATGCATTATGTGGTTTGCCCTTTTTTCGATTATTTTTTACATTCTTAGTCTATTGTTGATTGCCCCGTTTTTGATGAATTCATCAGAAGGAAAGTTGAGCCAGCGTAAAGTTCCATTTTTTCTAACCTCACTTTCGGCAATCGTACTGCATGTTATTACTACTTTGCCGCTATTAGAGCATTTAGTATCAGGGAAAACATTTACACTACTGGAAATAGCTTCCTTAATGAGTGTAATTATTTCGGTATTAGTAACGCTTTCAATGTTTCTTGTCTCTACCATGTGGTTTGTTTTGCCAATAGTATATTCGTTTTCAATCATTAGTTTGATTTTGGCAACATTCTTATCAAGCCATATCATTCAAATGCTGAATCAAAATACCTTGATGTTATTCCATATTGGTTTGTCGCTCTTTACCTATGCGGTGTGTTTTATTGCAACGTTGTATGTGATCCAATTGGTGTGGTTAGACCGTAATTTGAAAAAGCGTAAAATTCAATTTTCACCAGCTATTCCGCCATTGATGGCAGTAGAACGTCATTTCTTCTGTTTATTTGCGATGGGGGAAGCATTACTGACGCTCACTTTAATTTCTGGTACTTATCATGTGTTGCAAGCAGTGACCCCAGAAAATCTACACAAAGCGATTTTTTCTTTCCTTGCTTGGATTAGTTTTGGTATTGCTTGTTTCGGTCATTGGCGATTAGGCTGGCGTGGAAAAAGGATGATTATTTACGCAATTTCGGGTATCATTCTGCTCACAATTGGCTATTTTGGTAGTCGTTTGATTTAGTAAAAATCAAAAACAAGTAAAAAGTGCGGTAAAAAATAACCGCACTTTTTGTTGATTAACGAACAAAAGGATTTTCCCTTGGATAGTATTCCCCTTAGTACTTTATTTATTACACTGATTATTTGTTTAATTTTATCTGCCTATTTTTCAGGATCGGAAACTGGTCTACTGTCTCTTAATAAATATCGTCTTCGCTTTCTTGCTGAGCAAGGCAATAAAGGTGCAAAAAAAGCAGAAAAACTGCTTGAAAAGCCTGATACCTTGTTAAGTTTCATTTTGATCTTTAATAACCTTGTGAATATCAGCGCGTCAGCTATTGCAACGATGATTGGTATGCGTTTATATGGTGATGCAGGGGTAGCAATCGCAACAGGTTTATTAACCTTTGCGATGCTCGTTTTTTCTGAAATATTCCCTAAAACGGTTGCGGCGATGCACCCAGAGAAAGTGGGCTTATTTTCAAGCCATATTTTGTCGTTATTGTTAAAAGTATTCTATCCATTAGTATGGTTGATGAATATTTTTACCAAAACTTTAATGCGAATGGTTGGATTAAAACTCGATTTGCAAAAACAGGTGATTAGTCGTGAGGAACTGAGAAGTATCGTTTCTGAAGCAGGTGAAGCCACGCCAGATGAACAGCATCCACAAATGCTACTTTCTATTTTAGATATGGAAACGGTTACCGTTGATGATATTATGGTGCCACGTAATGAAATTGGCGGAATCGATATTGACGATGATTGGAAAGCGATTATGCGTCAGCTCAATCATGCACCCCATAACCGAATCGTCTTATATAAAGGCAGTCTTGATGAGCAAGTACTAGGAATTTTACGAGTACGTGAAGCTTTCCGTCTATTATTAGAAAAGAATGAGTTTACCAAAGAAACGTTATTACGTGCAGTGGATGAAGTATATTTTATTCCAGAGGGAACACCACTTAAAACGCAATTAGCTAACTTTCGTACGAAAAAAGAACGTATTGGACTAGTGGTGGATGAATATGGTGATATTAAGGGGTTGGTCACACTTGAAGATATTTTGGAAGAAATTGTGGGTGATTTCACCACTTCTATGGCACCATCTATTGAGCAAGAAGTGGTGCATCAATCTGATGGTTCAATGATTATTGAAGGTTCGGCGAATCTTCGTGATTTAAATAAAATGTTTGGTTGGGAATTGGATACGGAAGATGCTCGAACCTTTAATGGTTTGATTCTTGAGCATCTTGAAGATATTCCTGATGAAGGAACAGTTTGTGAAATTGATGGCTTGAAAATTACGATTTTGGAAGTCAGCGATAATATGATTAAACAAGCGAAAGTGGAGAAGTTGGCATCATAAATGCCAGATTTCTGACCGCACTTTTAGCTTAAAAGGTATGTGATTTTAGCAAGGATTTAGCATGACGGATGAGATTCGTTTAACACAATACAGCCACGGCGCAGGTTGAGGCTGTAAAATTTCGCCTAAGGTGTTAGGGACAATTTTACAGACAGAAATCGAAAAATTTACCGACCCTAATTTATTGGTTGGGAACGAAACAGCGGATGACGCAGCGGTTTATGATCTTGGTAATGGGACTGCAATTATCAGTACTACGGATTTCTTCATGCCGATTGTGGACGATCCTTTTGATTTTGGCCGTATTGCGGCGACCAATGCCATTAGCGATATTTTCGCAATGGGTGGTAAACCGATTATGGCGATTGCTATTTTAGGTTTTCCGATTAATGAATTACCGGCAGAAATAGCGCAGAAAATAGTTGATGGAGGACGTTTTGCTTGTCATCAAGCGGGGATTTCCCTTGCTGGAGGGCACTCGATTGATGCGCCAGAACCCATTTTTGGTTTAGCCGTAACAGGTGTTATTGCAACCGAACATGTAAAACGTAATGCCTCAGCAGAAGCAAATTGTAAGCTTTATTTAACCAAGCCATTAGGTATCGGTGTGCTGACTACTGCTGAGAAAAAAGGCAAGTTAAAACCTGAACATCAAGGCTTAGCAACGACAGCAATGTGTCAAATGAACCTGATTGGTAGCCAATTTGCGGAAGTTGCTGGTGTTACTGCCATGACGGATGTAACCGGCTTTGGTTTATTAGGACACTTAGCTGAAATCTGTGAAGGCTCAAATCTTAGTGCGGTTGTACATTTTGATAAAATCAAATTATTAGATGGTGTAGCGGATTATATTGCTGAAGGTTGTGTACCAGGTGGAACCAACCGTAACTTTGAAAGCTATGGTCATAAAATTGGTCCTCTTACGGATTATCAAAAGGCGGTACTTTGCGATCCTCAAACTTCAGGTGGCTTGTTGATTGCGGTTAAACCTGAAAGTGAAGCGGAAATCTTAGAGATTTCGAAAAAAGCCGGTATTGAGCTTAGTGAGGTTGGCGGATTGAAACCTCACCAAGAAGGTGTACTGGTCGAAGTTGAATAAATCATTTTTGTCAAAATAAAAAGGCGGTGAAATTGATCTGACCCCAAAAAGTTAGACTGTTATTTAAAGGATTGTTTTCGATATTGTACCGGACTCAGTCCTTTTAATTTTAGTTGAATCCGTCGGTGATTATAGTAATCCAAATAATCCCTGACGGCATCAACTATCTCCTCTCTACTGTTAAATTCCCGACCATAAAAACATTCTGTTTTTAATCGTCCAAAGAAACTTTCCATTGCGGCGTTGTCCAAGCAATTCCCTTTTCTCGACATACTTTGAATGATGCCATGTTCAGCCAAGATTCGACGATAAGCCACCATTTGATATTGCCATCCCTGGTCTGAATGTAAAATGACACCACAAGCTTTATTTAATCCTTTGACGGCTTGCATTAACATGTCCTCTACTTGCGCCCAGTTTGGGGAATAGCTGAGATTATATGAAACTATCTCATTGTTAAATAAGTCTAAAATTGGGGATAAATAGACTTTGCTCCCATCTTTCGCCTTAAACTCGGTGATATCGGTCACCCATTTTTGGTTCGGGGCCGTTGCACTAAAATCGCGTTCAAGATGATTCGGTGCAATCACCCCTATCGTGCCTCGATAGGTCGTAAATTTCTTGCTTTTTCTTGACCGCACTTGAAGCCCAAGTGTCTGCATTAAACGTTGAACTTTTTTATGATTCACGCCTGGCAAGCAGGCATGAACACGTCGGTAGCCATAATCAGGATGGTTGGCTTTGATGCGTTTAATGGTCTTTTTCAACAACTCATCCTTATCCAGTTTAATCTGAAGTTTAGCAAAAAACGTACTACGCGCTAATTGTGCAAAGCCTAAAAGCCATTTTAACGGATAGCGTGTTCTTAACCTTTGGATAATTTCCGTTGCTCGGCTTCGTCCTGAAGTCTGAGCCTTCTCAACTCCTTTAGGTAGGCTACCTCCGCTTCAAGCTGTAAAATTCTCAGGCGTAAACGGTCTTCTTCAGTTTTGGGTGGCGGTGGCATTTTTGCATATTTGGGTTTCATCGGCGGTCGTCCTGATGGTTTACGGGGAATAAGTCCTTTTATGCCACTTTTTTCAAATCGTTTCAACCATGTCCCGACTAGGGAGTTGGAAGGAATATTGTAAAAACGCGCAGTTTCTCTAATACTCATTTTCCCATTCAAAATAGGTTGAAGAACCTGTAATTTAAATTCGATTGTGTAGTGTTTACCCATAAAAAAATCTGCACCTCAATTGTTGGTTTGTTGAGTCCAACTTTTGGGGTGCAGATCAAATTCACCGCACTTTTTTTATTTTTTATTTTCCTTGTTCTCTTTATTGTTGGAATACATCGAATCAATAATATGACGATAACGTTCCATAATCACCTTTCGGCGTAACTTGAGCGTAGGCGTGATTTCACCAAGTTTTACGCTAAATGCCTGAGAGAGTAACGTAAATTTCTTCACTTGCTCGAAGTGCGCCAGTTCTTTTTGAAGACTTTCGATACGTTGCTCAAACATTTTGATAATATCAGAGTGTTTGAGTAATTCCATGCGATCTTGATACTTAATATTCAGTTTTTTCGCATATTCTTCTACGCTATCAAAACAAGGTACGATCAACGCTGAAACATATTTTTTTGCATCGGCAATAATCGCAATTTGTTCGATAAATTTATCTTTACCGATTTTACCTTCGATATATTGTGGCGCAATGTATTTACCATTAGACGTTTTCATCAATTCTTTAATACGGTCGGTAATAAATAAATTACCATCAGCATCAAACTCACCCGCATCTCCCGTTTTCAAGAAACCATCTTCGGTGAAAGCTTGAGCCGTTTCTTCTGGCTTTTTATAGTAACCTTTCATCACCATGCCGCCACGCACCAGAATCTCATTATTTTCCCCAATTTTAACTTCTGCGTTTGGCATTAATTTACCAATAGAATTCGGATTAAAATGATGGTCATCCCAGCAAGAAACAGTAGCCGTGGTTTCAGTCATGCCATAACCGAGTTTGATATTAATCCCAATGCTATGGAAGAAAAGGCCAATGGTTGGTTCTAATTTTGCGCCACCGCAGGGCATCATTTTAATACGTCCGCCTAACAATGAACGTAGTTTAGAAAGCACCAGTTTATCGGCCAGTGCATAGCGTTTTTGCAAGAAGAACGGGACTTTTTTATTTTGAGAGAGAAGATAAAAACGTTTTTGTCCCACTGCAATCGCCCAGTGGAAAATCATCTGACGAATAAAAGGGGCTTTTTGGACTTTATCCAGTACAGCAGAATAAATTTTTTCATAGAAACGCGGTACTGCACACATAAAGGTTGGGCGCACTTCTGTTAATGCTTCACGTACTTGATTAGTATCTTCGAGATAACAAAGGATTGCTCCGCGATGTAACACATAGGCAACCCAAGCACGCTCAAAAATGTGACTAAATGGTAAAAAAGAAAGTGAAACCTCATCTTGATTAACATCTAATGCAATATCATGGGCTTCAAGTTGATGCGCTAAGTTACTGTAATCAAGCATTACGCCTTTCGGTTCACCTGTTGTGCCTGAGGTATAGATGATCGTGAATAAATCATCTATTGTCTTACTTGCTAAGCGAGTTTCAAATTCAGTTTGGAATTCTTCTGTACCTAATTGAATTAAATCGTCCCAATGGTAGGAAAGGGTAGTTTCTGTCAGTTGAATTTGTTCTTTCATGGCCACAATTTTTTGTAATTGTGGACATTGATACGCAATTTCTAACGCTTGATCATATTGTTCTTGATCGCCAACAAACAGTATTTTGACATCAGCATGATTTAAAATAAATTCTGCCTGTTGTGCAGTATTGGTCGCATAAATTGGAACGGTAATGGCACGGACTTGAAGTGCCGCAATATCTGCGATTGTCCAACGTGACATATTGTGCGCAAAAATTGCAATTTTATCTTGTACTTGAATATTGCAAGCAAGAAAAGCTAATGAAAGCTGATCAAGCTGTTGTTGAAATGCGTTCCACGAAATATCTTTCCATAAGCCATTAATTTTATGGCGAAGTGCGGTTGCATTTTGACGAGTTTTTGCCTGTTGGCGAATTCGATTGACGAAATGACGTTCTAAATTCATATAAGCCTTATTTGAGCGAACAACTGTACGCTAATATAAACGAAATAAATTTAAAATCTAGTGAAATGTTGTTATTTTGTGAATATAGAATAAATAATAGACATATTTATTTTTCTATTTTTATCTCTGGATGAGAAATAAAGAATTTTAAAAATATTGATTAAGTGAAATGGATTGGAAATAAAAAAACCGCTCTAAAAAGAGCGGTCAATTTTTTAGCGATTTTGATTAGCCTTTGTAGTTGTAAACGTGTGCAACTAAGTCTAATACTTTGTTTGAGTAACCAGTTTCGTTATCGTACCAAGATACTAATTTAACGAAAGAATCAGTTAATGCGATACCCGCATCAGCATCAAATACAGAAGTTAAAGCACAGCCGTTGAAGTCTGTAGAAACTACTGCATCTTCAGTGTAACCTAAAACGCCTTTTAATTCGCCGTTGAAAGTTTTACCTTCAGCTGCATCTTTGATTGCTTGTTTGATTTGTTCGTAAGTTGCTGGTTTTTCTAAATTTACAGTTAAGTCAACTACAGAAACGTTTGGAGTAGGAACACGGAACGCCATACCAGTTAATTTACCATTTAATGCTGGTAATACTTTACCCACAGCTTTCGCTGCACCGGTAGATGAAGGGATGATGTTTTGTGCCGCACCACGACCACCGCGCCAGTCTTTAGCTGATGGACCATCAACAGTTTTTTGAGTTGCTGTGGTTGCGTGAACTGTAGTCATTAAACCATCTTTGATACCGAAAGTTTCGTGAACAACACGTGCTAAAGGTGCTAAACAGTTTGTCGTACAAGAAGCGTTAGACACGATGTCTTGGCCTGCGTATGCACCGAAGTTTACACCACGTACGAACATTGGTGTGCTATCTTTAGAAGGGCCTGTTAATACGACTTTTTTCGCACCAGCAGTGATGTGTTTGCGTGCTGTTTCATCAGTTAAGAATAAACCTGTTGCTTCAACTGCAACATCAACGCCGATCGCACCCCAGTTAAGGTTTGCAGGATCACGTTCAGAAGTAACACGGATAGTTTTACCGTTTACTACTAAGTTACCGTCTTTAACTTCAACAGTACCGTCAAAACGACCGTGAGTTGAATCGTATTTCAACATGTAAGCCATGTATTCAACGTCGATTAAGTCGTTGATACCTACAACTTCGATGTCATCGCGATGTTGTGCTGCACGGAATACGATACGACCGATACGGCCGAAACCGTTGATACCAATTTTAATAGCCATAAGATTTTCACCTTCTATTTTTTTAAGTTAAACAAAATCGTTGCTCTCACGAGTTCCCGTGGATTATAGCATGGGCATTTTGATAAAAAAAAGGGTATATACCACTTTTTTGTGATCTCGATCAGTTTTTAATAATTTGGTAAAACAAATGAAAATTTGACCGCACTTTTCCTTTTCTTTTTGTATAATAAAAACAAACAACAAGAAGAGGTTTCAATTATGTCTCAAGGTAATTTATACATTCTTTCTGCCCCAAGTGGGGCGGGTAAGTCATCATTAATTTCCGCGTTATTAGAAAAAAATCAAGGTACGAAAAAAATGGTATCTATTTCACACACAACGCGTTCACCTCGACCAGGTGAAAGTCATGGTGTGCATTATTATTTTGTTTCAGTAGAAGAATTTGAAACCTTAATTGAAAAAGGTCACTTCTTAGAATATGCAAAAGTGTTTGGTGGCAATTATTACGGCACTTCATTGCCAGCAATTGAAGAAAACTTAGCAAAAGGCATTGATGTGTTTTTAGATATTGACTGGCAAGGTGCGCAGCAAATTCGTCAAAAAGTACCTTCTGTAAAAAGCATTTTTATTTTGCCTCCATCATTGCCAGAATTGGAGCGTCGCTTGGTTGGACGCGGACAGGATAGCAAAGAGGTCATTGCTGAGCGAATGTCAAAAGCAATCAGCGAAATTTCGCATTATGATGAATATGATTACGTTATTGTGAATGATAATTTTGAACAGGCATTGGCCGATTTACAAAGCATTTTACAGGCAGAGCGCTTGACCAAAGCTTATCAACAAACAGAAAATGCGGACTTAATTCATCAGCTACTAGCAAAATAAGCTTGAATTGAGTACAATATTTTCCCTTTATAGACATTATTTTTAACATCGGAGTAAAACATGGCTCGAGTGACTGTGCAAGATGCAGTAGAAAAAATTGGTAACCGTTTTGATTTAATTTTAACCGCCGCTCGTCGTGCGAGACAATTAGAGTTGCATCAAAGTGAGCCGTTAGTGCCGGAAGATAACGATAAACCAACAGTAATCGCATTACGTGAAATCGAAAAAGGATTAATCAACCAAGAAATCATGGATGCAAAAGAGTATTTAGATGTGGCAGCTTCTCAACGTAACGAAGAAGTAGCAGTAGCGTTAATCGCAGAATAATCTCATTAAAGTGCGGTCAAAATTAAAGCTATTTTGATCGCCTAGTCTTTCTCTCTACAAAAAGTCAGGTGTCCTTTGGAATTGTTTGCAGATTTATATCGAATTATTCAGGGGTATTTGCCCGCCGATAAAATTGAATTAATCAAACGTGCATTCGTCATTGCGCGAGATGCTCACGAAGGACAATTTCGCTCAAGCGGCGAACCTTATATTACTCACCCTGTTGCGGTAGCCTCAATCATCGCAGAAATGCATTTAGACCATGAAGCAATCATGGCCGCATTATTGCATGATGTTATCGAAGATACTCCTTATACCGAATCCCAATTAAAAGATGAATTTGGCGCTAGCGTAGCCGAAATTGTTGATGGCGTATCTAAACTAGATAAATTGAAATTCCGTACCCGCCAAGAAGCGCAGGTTGAAAACTTCCGCAAAATGATTTTAGCGATGACTCGAGATATTCGCGTTGTCTTAATCAAACTAGCTGACCGTACCCATAATATGCGAACATTGGGTTCATTACGTCCGGATAAACGTCGTCGTATCGCAAAAGAAACTTTAGAGATTTACTGTCCATTAGCCCACCGTTTAGGCATTGAGCATATCAAAAATGAATTAGAAGATTTATCTTTTGAAGCAATGCATCCTCGCCGTTATGAAGTACTTAAAAAGCTCGTCGAGCAAGCGCGTGGCTCTCGTCAAGAATTGATTCAACGCATTTCTAATGATATTTCACAGCGTCTTGATAATGTAGGTATTACAAATCGTATTTGGGGACGTGAAAAACATCTCTATAAAATTTACCAAAAAATGCGTACGAAAGATCAGAAATTCCATTCGATTATGGATATTTATGCTTTTCGTGTCATTGTGAATTCGGTGGATGATTGCTATCGCGGATTGGGGCAAATGCATAGTTTGTATAAGCCTCGCCCTGGTAAAGTGAAAGATTATATTGCCGTGCCACGTGCAAATGGCTACCAAGCACTACAAACCTCAATGATTGGCCCTCATGGGGTGCCTGTGGAAGTCCATTTGCAAACTGAAGAAATGGAACAGGTTGCTGAAATGGGCGTTACCGCTCATTGGGTGTATAAAGAAGGTGGTAAAAACGATAGTACCACCGCTCAAGTACGTGCACAACGTTGGTTGCAAAGCTTGGTGGATATTCAACAGAACGTGGGTAACTCTTTTGAGTTTATTGAAAATGTTAAATCAGAGTTTTTCCCAAAAGAAATCTATGTCTTTACGCCGAAAGGTCGCATCGTTGAATTACCAATGGGTGCAACAGCTGTCGATTTTGCTTATGCCGTGCATTCTGATGTGGGAAATCATTGTGTTGCGGCAGTAGTAGAGCATAAACCTTATCCGTTATCACAAGCTTTAGAGTCTGGTCAAACCGTTGAGATTGTGACCAGTGAAAATACTCATCCAAGCGTTAACTGGTTAAACTTTGTCGTGACGGCTCGCGCAAGAACCCGCATTCGTCATTTCTTAAAATTATTGCGTGCAGATGATGCGGTTCAGACGGGCAAAAAACAGCTAGAAATGGCTTTGAAACCTCATTATCTCTCTGAAGTTTCTGAAGAGAAAATCCAAGCGCTACTAAATGAATTGAACCTTTCAAGCCTCAATGAGCTTTTTGAGGAAATCGGTGTGGGCAATCAAATGTCGAGTGTTATTGCGCATCAATTAATGGATGAAGCCATTGAAATTGATGTGGATGGTGTGTCTGAAAATACACAAAGTATGCTAACGTTAAGCCGAGATGGCGAAATGAAAGCGTCTTTCGCTCAATGTTGTCATCCAATTCCGGGTGATCCGATCGTGGCATTAAGTACAGCGAAGAAAGGTGTGGTTGTACATCATCAAGCTTGTTCTAATTTAACGTCAAGTAATGCCAAAGATTTCACCGCGGCAAAATGGGAAGAGGCTGAAAGTGCGGTCAATTTTGATGCCGAATTACACATCGAAATGCTTAATGAACAAAATGTATTAGGTAGCCTCATGACAGCGGTCGCGACTTGTGAAAGTAATATTCAAAGTATTTGGACTGAAGAATTAGAGAATAATCTGCTATTAGTCATTATCCAAGTTGGCGCAAGAGATATCTATCATTTAGAAAACATTATGCGAAAAATCAAACAAATTACCAGTGTGATTCGTTTGAAGCGCAATATTAATGAAGCATAATGAGTACACAACTTCTCGATGCCGTTCCTCTAACCACTTTATCGGGTGTAGGTGCGGCAATCTCCGATAAATTAAGCCGTATTGGAATTTATAATCTCCAAGACTTACTTTTTCATTTACCAATCCGTTATGAAGATCGCACGAGAATTACGCCTATTGCCGATCTTCGTCCTGAACAATATGCCACCATTGAAGGGGTTGTCCAAACTTGTGAAGTTGCCTTTGGGCGCCGTCCTATTTTAACCGTAAGTCTTTCTGATGGAACGAGCAAGATTATGCTCCGTTTCTTCAATTTTAATGCGGGGATGAAAAACAGTTTTCAGATTGGTACGCGCGTCAAAGCGTTTGGTGAAATTAAACGCGGGCGTTTTATGGCGGAAATTCATCATCCTGAATATCAAATTATTCGGGATAATGCACCATTGGTTTTAGAGGAAACACTTACGCCTATCTATTCCACAACGGAAGGTTTAAAACAAAATTCATTACGTAAGCTAACCGATCAAGCATTGGCTTTACTCGATAAAATCCAATTAACGGAAATTTTACCTAATGAATTTAATCCACATCCTTTTAGCCTAAAGGATGCGATTCGATTTTTGCATCGTCCGCCGCCAGATATCTCATTAGATGTTTTGGAGAAAGGACAGCATCCCGCACAACAACGACTTATCTTTGAAGAGCTTCTTGCGCATAATCTTGCGATGCAAAAAGTGCGGTTGGGTACGCAGCAGTTTTTAGCGTTGCCATTGCATTATCAAACCGATTTGAAGCAACGTTTTCTTGCATCTTTGCCTTTTCAACCAACAAATGCCCAAAATAGAGTGGTGGCGGATATTGAACAGGATTTAGCGAAAGATTATCCAATGATGCGACTTGTTCAGGGCGACGTAGGTTCAGGAAAAACATTGGTAGCAGCATTAGCCGCCTTATTAGCGATTGATAATGGCAAACAAGTGGCTTTAATGGCGCCAACAGAGATTTTAGCGGAACAGCATGCAAATAATTTCCGCCGTTGGTTAGAACCTTTTGGTATTGAAGTAGGCTGGTTAGCGGGTAAGGTGAAAGGGAAAGCTCGCCAAACCGAATTGGAAAAGATTAAATCGGGTACTGTGCAAATGGTAGTGGGCACACATGCTTTATTCCAAGAAGAAGTGGAATTTGCGGATTTAGCCTTGGTGATTATAGATGAACAGCATCGTTTTGGTGTGCATCAACGTTTGATGTTGCGAGAAAAAGGCGAAAAAGCAGGGTTTTATCCACATCAACTGATTATGACAGCAACACCAATCCCGAGAACATTAGCGATGACGGTTTATGCCGATCTCGATACATCAATTATTGACGAATTGCCACCGGGTAGAACGCCGATTACGACAGTGGTTATTTCTGAAGAGCGTCGCGATGAAATCGTTGCTCGAGTCAAAAGTGCCTGTATTAATGAAAAACGTCAGGCTTATTGGGTTTGTACGTTAATTGATGAGTCTGAAATGCTAGAAGCGCAAGCAGCCGAGGCAATTTGGGAAGATTTAACGAAAGCCTTGCCGATGCTTAAAATTGGCCTTGTACATGGGCGAATGAAACCGCAAGAAAAACAAGATATTATGGCTGCCTTTAAAAATGCAGAACTCGATTTGCTTGTGGCTACAACCGTGATCGAAGTGGGCGTAGATGTGCCGAATGCCAGTCTAATGATTATTGAAAATGCAGAGCGTTTGGGCTTATCACAACTTCATCAGCTGCGTGGACGGGTAGGGCGTGGCAGTACAGCGTCTTTTTGTGTCTTAATGTATAAACCGCCGTTGGGTAAAGTGTCGCAAAAACGTTTACAGGTATTGCGTGATAGCCAAGATGGCTTTGTTATTTCAGAGAAAGATTTAGAAATTCGTGGTCCAGGTGAAGTATTGGGCACTAAACAGACAGGAATTGCCGAATTTAAAGTGGCAAATTTAATGCGCGATCGTAAAATGCTCCCAACAGTTCAACATTATGCTAAGGCATTAATTGTAAAATATCCGGATGTGGCAGACAGTTTAATCCGCCGTTGGCTAAATAATCGAGAAATTTATTCGAATGCCTAAAGTGCGGTTATTTTTGAAAGAGTTTTATATAAATGAATAAATCAACGGTACTTTTCTTTGATTCTGGAATGGGAGGCTTAAGCGTTTATCGCGAAGCGAAAAAGCTGATGCCAGATAACCGTTATTTGTATTGCTTTGACAATGCTGGCTTTCCTTATTCAGAAAAATCAGAAGAAACAATCATTCAGCGAACATTGGATATTTGTAAAAAAATTAATCAGGATTATCCACTTGATGCCATTGTGATTGCTTGTAATACTGCGAGTACTGTAGTGTTACCGCCTTTACGTGAGCAATTTTCTATTCCGATTGTAGGTACCGTGCCCGCTATTAAGCCAGCAGCAGAAATCTCACAAACGAAACATATCGGTCTATTGGCGACAAGGGGCACGGTTAAACGCCCTTATGTTAATGATCTTATTCATCAGTTTGCCGCCCATTGTGTGGTTGAACGGTTAGGCTCCACTAAGCTGGTTGAAATCGCAGAACATAAAATCCAAGGGAAATCGGTTGATTTAATTGCATTGAAAAATGAATTAAGTCCCTGGGCATCACTAGAGAGTTTAGATACGATTTGTTTAGGCTGTACGCATTTCCCTTTAATTAAAGACGAAATTCAAATTTGCTTACCTCAAGTGAAGAATTTTATGGATCCAGGATTCGCTATTGCCAAGCGGTTGCAGTTCTTGCTTGATAAATTAGAAGTGCGGTCAAAATTAGAGGTGAAAAATCAGGTTTTTTGTACACAGGACCTAGAGAGTAAACATCAATTAGAACAGGCATTAGCCCTTTGGGGATTTGATGGCATTACCGTTTTAAAATGATTTTTTCTCGTCATGTTGGTGTGTTTCTAAGCAAATAGCAAAAAAATTACATTTTTTTAAAAAAAGCACTTGCAAAGAATTCTGAAAGTCCTATAATACGCCGCACACAACGACGCGCTGTTGTGAAACGTAATAAAACCCAGTGCGTCGTTATTTTTTGCTCTTTAACAATATATCAGACAATCTGTGTGGGCACTTGTTGATTGACATGTTTTAAAAATATTTTTTAATTTTGAAGTCTTAATAGGTGCTAA